>NZ_MAQZ01000114.1:0-264157 GCF_001756285.1 Frankia sp. CgMI4 | reverse complement strand
TGCGGCGTCGGGTTCATCTCGGGACCAGTCCTGCCGGGGCCGGAGCCGCCGGTCACCGTCGGAGACTCGGGCGGGTAGAGACGCATCCAAGTGTGGGACAATCCCACCACCTGCGCTAACGGAAGCGGCAGCAGCATCCGAAAACAGCGGCATCCCGAAAACAGGGGATGTCGGGATGGGTGCCGCCAGCGGACCCGCCGTGCCCGGTGCGCACGTGTGCGGACCGGGCACGGCGACGAGGGGATGGCTCTGCTCTAGACCACGACGTCGCGGGAAGACCGGCCCCGCTGTTCCCGAGGGTGCCGCTGTTCCCGAGGGTGCCGCTGTTCCCGAGGGTGCCGCTGTTCCCGAGGGTGCCGCTGTTCCCGAGGGTGCCGCCGCCGCCCGGTCTGCCGGTCCCCGTCGCGGCGGACCAGCCCACGGGTGACACCGCACGGGTCGTCATGCGGCGGGGTACACGGCTCGCACTCGGCCTCGATGGTCGCGTGAGTGATGCCGTGCCGCGCGGCGAGCATCGCCTTGATCGCATCGGACACCGATCGGGCCTGCGCCAGGCTGGGATGGCCCCCGTCGCCGTGGGCACTGTCGAGATGGCCGAGCTCCAGATGCACCGACGCGGCGAGGAGTCGGTCGGACAGGCTCCAGACGTGCAGGTCATGCACGTCGAGGACATGAGGGTCGCGCAGGATGTCGGCACGCACCGCCGCGACGTCCAGGCTCGCCGGGGTTGCCTCCAGCAGCACCCGTGAGGCACTCGCCAGCAGCCGCGCCCCCTGGACGGCGATGAGCAGCGCGATCACCAGCGAGACCAGCGGATCCAGCCAGTACCAGCCACCGACCAGCCAGATGGCCCCGCCGGCGGCGGCGACCGCCAACGATACCGCGGCGTCCCCGGCGAGGTGCAGCACCGCGGCCCGGGTGTTGAGATCACCATCGCCGCCGTGGACCACCCACGCGCTGACCCCGTTGACAACGGCGGCGGCCAACGCGACGGCGACCACCACTCCCCCATCCACGAAACCGGTCGAACCGAGGCGCCGCAGGGACTCCACCGCCAGCAGCGCCGTCACGACCAGCACGGCGGCGGYGTTGGCCTGCGCGGCAAGCACCGGCCAACGCACCCCGCCGAAGGTGCGGCTCGCCGACGGCGGCCGCCGGGACAGTGYCACCGCGACGAGCGCGAGCACCACGCCGGCAGTGTCGGTCAGGTTGTGCCCGGCGTCGGCGAGCAGACCGACCGAACCGACCGCGAGCCCCGCCGCCGCCTGCCCGATCACGATGGCGATGTTCAATGCGGTCGCCAGCAGCAGCCGGCGCCGTTGGCCGGCACTCCCGGGCGTCTCGGAAACACCATGACCATGACCATGACCATGACCGTGACCGTGACCGTGACCGTGGCCGTGGCCGTGATCCCGGCCACGACGATCATCGTGGCCGGCGCCCTGGTCACCGAAGGTGCCGGTGCTGGTCATGCGTCGCACGCACCGGCCAGGGCGGCACGGTCGGCGGCGCCCCCGGAGCCGACGTCATCAGCACCACCGGCCTCGCCAAAGACCCCACCGCGGGCCCCGCCGAGGCTCCCCGGCGCGGCAGCCGCGACGGGGGCGGTGACGTTCGGGTGGATGTGGTCGGTGTCGACGGCCAGGACGACGCCGAGAAGATCGTCCAGGGCATGGCGGAGCTTGTCATCGGCGAGCTCGTAGCGCTGCCGGCGACCCTCCGGCGTGGCGACGACCAATCCGCAGCCACGCAGACAGGCCAGATGATTGGACAGATTCGTGCGCCCCACCCCGAGGATCTCCGCAAGATCCGAGGGGTAGGCCGCGCCCTCCCGCAGTACCAGCAGCAATCTGGCCCGCGTCGGGTCGGACAGCGCGTGCCCGAATCGGGCGAGCACCTCGGCATGCGAGGCAACCTTCACCATGCTTCAACGGTACAGCCGGTCCTGACGTCAGCCAACGCTGAACGGAACCGGCTACCGCCCCGTCGGACGGCGACAGGAATCCGTCGCGCCACCGACCTCCCGGGCCGAGTGCGCGAACTTCTCCGGGTACGTGTGCTTCGGCCGGCGAATTTGGGGGACCTGAGGATGGTCTGCGGGCCCTGGACCGTGCCCTGCTCCCCATAACGTGGCCGCCGCGCGATCAGGCGGACCCCTGTGTCCGAGACCCGGGCCAAGTCGGCGCGACGGTCAGGCGTCGAAGAGAGCGCTGACGGACTCGCCGTTGTGGATGCGGCGGATGGCCTCGGCGAGCGCCGGGGCGACCGTGAGAATCTTCAGCTTCGGCACTCGGTCCCCCGCCGGAATTGGCACCGTGTTCGTGCACACGATCTCGGCGACCTCGGGCTGGTCGCCGATGCGCTTARGCGCACCCGCCGCAAACAGCCCGTGCGTACACGCCACCCGCACCGACCGCACGTTCAGCTCACGCAGCCGCTCAAGCAGCTCGAGCACGGTGCTACCCTTGGCGATCTCGTCGTCGAGCACGATGACGTCCCGGCCAGCCACGTCACCGATGACCGTGCTGATGCTGAYCCGGTCGTCGGCGAAACGCTGCTTGGCCCCCGCCGCCACCCGCACCCCGAGCATCCGGGCGAACGCCGCCGCCTCCTTGGCGTTGCCGAGGTCCGGGGAGACCACCGTCGTGTTCGACAGCTCGTAGTGACGGAAGTGCGCGGCAAGTTCCCGCAACGCATGCAGATGATCCACCGGCACGCTGAAGAAACCATGGACCTGCGGCGAGTGCAGGGTCATGGCGAGGACGCGGYTCGCACCCGCGGTGACGAGCAGGTCCGCGACCAGCCGCCCGCCGATCGAGATCCGCGGCGCGTCCTTCTTGTCCGAGCGGGCATAGGCATAGTGCGGCAGCACGACCGTCGTGCGCGCCGCCGACGCCCCGCGCGCCGCGTCCAGCATCAGCAGCAGCTCGACGAGGTTCTCCTGCACCGGTGCGACCAGCGGCTGGATGAGGAACACGTCGCGTTCCCGGCAGTTCGCGGGAAGCTGGACCTCCAGGCAGTCGTTGGCAAAACGCTGCACCCGCACCCGATGCAGCGGCACGTCAAGGTGTGTGCAGATCTCCTCGGCGAGACTCGGATGGGCACTGCCGCTGAAGACGGCGATGTCTCGCACGAACCGCTCCTCGTTCCCTGTTCTCGGTGTCCCCGGTCTCGGTGTCCCCGGTCTCGGTGTCCCGGGCCTCGGTGTCCCCGGTCGACGTCCGATGGACCCGCCCGTCCCGGATGGTATCGACCAGAGGCCGAGTCATGCCGAGGTCCCTAGCGCCTCCCGGATCGACACCCGAGTCCCGCCACGCTTCACCGCATTGCCGTACACCCTCCCGGCCAGCCAGACCAGTGCCCCGATCAGCGCGAGCGTCAGCGCCATCGCGACCACCACCTGCCACCCCGCCACGCTGCCGATCCCGATCACCATCGGCATCAGGACCGGCGCGAACAGCGGAATCATCGCCAGCGCCAGGATGAGGCCGCTGTCCGGCGACCCCGGCAGCACCGAGATGCCCAGCACGTACGGGACAACGATCAGCAAGATCATCGGTGCCGTGACCCCGCCGGCGTCCTCCTGCCGAGACACCAGTGCCCCGGCGGCCGCGAACAGCAGCGCGTACACGGCAAACCCGAGCAGATACCACAGCAGCGCCAGCGCGACCGACCCGATCGCGATCCCGGCCGGAATGTCGAGCTGCCCGGTGGTCAGGCCCAACGACACGCCGACCACCCCGATCAGCGTCAACTGACCGAGAGCCACGGCGCCGATCCCGATGACCTTGCCGGCCATCAGCTGCCACGGACGCACGGTCGCCAGCAGCAGCTCCACCACCCGGCTGCTCTTCTCCTCGATCACCCCCTGCGCCACGGCCGGGCCGAAGATCAGCAGAGACAGGTAGATCAGCCCGCCGGAGAGCAGGCCGAGCAGCAACCGGGCCCCGTCCCGTTCCGAGGCCGGCCGCAGGGCGCTGACCTGGACCGTGGCCGCGGACACGGCTCGCCCCACGACGGCCGGATCACCACCGAGCCCCACGACCTGGCGCTCGAGCGCGACCTGCCGGGCGGCGAGGCTCAACACCGACGTCAGCCGGTCGCCGAGCTCCTTCTTGACGACCACCCGGTAGACGGCGTTCCCCGCCGCGCCAGGGGTCGCAACCACGCGGACGAACGCGTCGACGTCACCGTCGAGCACGGCCCGCTCGCCGACCGCCCGATCCGCCACCGCACGGACCTCGACGTTCTCGCCCAGCGACCGGGCCGCAGCCTCGACCGTCGCCGCCTGCCGGAAGTCGACCGCGGTAAACGCGATCCGGCTCGCCGACGAGCCGCCGGTCAGGGACGTCAGCAGCACCATGGCGCCGATCCCGAGGACGAACAGCCCCGTGGTGATCCGGAAGGCCCGCGACCTGGTCCTGGTCACGATCTCCCGCCGGGCGATCAGCCGGATCACCCGGCCCGACCCCTGCGCCGCGCCATCCAGCCCCCGCACGCTCACGCCGCGTTCTCCGGGAACGCCCCACTCCCCGGCTGCTGCCCGGCCTGCACGACGACGTTACGGAACAGCTCGGTCAACGACGGCCGGCGACGACGGAACTCCCGCACCGGGCCCGTGGCCAGCGCCGCGCGCAGTACCGCCTGGTCGTCGGCGCCCGCGGTGAGGCCCAGCACCGTCCGCGGCCCGTCCCGGTGACGCACGACGACCCCCGGTATCCCGTCGGCCCAGCCCGGCGGCGCCGCCGGCGCGTCCACCACCACCTGCAGATCACCACCCGCGCGCAACTCGTCAACCGAACCGCAGGCGACCATCCGGCCCGCCCGCACGATCCCGACCCGGTCGCACAACCGCTCGACGAGATCGAGCTGATGGCTGGAGAACATCACCGGAACCCCGGCGGCGCGACGCTCCCGCAGCACCTCGCTCATCACGTCGACGGCCACCGGGTCCAATCCGGAGAACGACTCGTCGAGTATCAGGACGACCGGATCGTGCACGAGCGCGGCGGCCAGCTGCACCCGCTGCTGGTTCCCGAGGCTGAGCTTCTGCACCTCGTCGTCCAAGCGGCTGGACACCCCCAGCCGCTCGGTCCACCGCGCCACTGCCCGACGGGCTGCCGGCAGCCCCATTCCGTGCAGTTGCGCGAGGTAGACGAGCTGCTCACCCACCCGCATCCGCGGATACAGACCGCGTTCCTCCGGCATGTAGCCGATCCGGCGGCGGGTGCGTAACGTCAGCGGAACGCCGTCATAACGCACGACCCCGGAATCCGCCGCGAGCACCCCGAGGGCGATACGCATCGTCGTCGTCTTCCCGGCACCGTTGCTGCCGACGAACCCGAACAGCTCGCCGGCCCGCACCTCGAACGTCATCGACTCCAACGCGACGACGTCGCCGTACCGTTTCGACACCCCGTCGATTTCGAGCCGTCCATCGCCCACCTGCACCAGCTTTCCACGGCGTTCCAGGTAACGGTCAACCCCTGCCTCTGCCACCCAGATGCTATTCGCGGTGGTTTTCATGATCAGTTTTGCGTGGTGCGACGATGTCAACACCGTTGATTATCAGGATGCGCCGGGGGGGACGAACGGCAGGCCGGCGGGTGTGCCCTCGGCGAGCAGGCGGCGCAGGGCGCCTGTGTCGAGATGGTCGGCGACGAGGTCACCGAGGGCGTCGAGGCGGCGCTGCCGAGCATCGGCGAAGCACGTGAACGCCGGGACGAACGAACGCCCCGCGGCCGTGGCCACGTCGGCGAGATAGGCGCGGCGGAACGCGTCGTTCTCCAGCACCCCGTGCCAGCTCGTGCCGGCGACCGCGCCGACGCGCACCCCGTCCGCGGCGAACGGCGCGCTGTCCGGATGCTCCTCGACGGTCAGCCGCCCGTGCCGGATCTCGTAGCCGGTCAGCGGTCGGCCGGCGGCATCGGTGGCCGCGCGCCGACCGAGCAGCTTCACCGGGTCGAACGTGGTGATGACCGGGAGCAGGCCGAGACCATCGACCTCGCCCGCACCCGATTCGACGTCGTCACGGATGCGACGGCCGAGGATCTGGTAGCCGCCACAGATACCCAGCACCGGACGGGCCGCGGCGGCGCGTTCGGCGAGGGCCGCGGCGAGACCACGGCGACGCAGCCAGCGCAGGTCCTCGACGGTGGAACGGGTGCCCGGCAGGATCACGAGGTCGGCGTCGGCGAGCTCGTCCGGTCGGGTGGCCAGGCGCACCGCGACCCCGGGCTCGACGCGCAACGCGTCGATGTCGGTCACGTTCGACAGCCGGGGCAGCCGGATGACGGCGACCCGCAGCACCTCCCGCCGACCGCCGTGCGAGGCAGGCCGCGCCTCGGGACAGGGCTCGGCGTCGGGACAGGGCTCGGCGTCGGGGAAGGCAGCGAGGTCGAGGGAGTCCTCGACGTCCAGCCACAACCCCGCCTTCCAGGGGACGACGCCGTGCACCGGCCGGCCGGTGAGCCGTTCGATCTGGCGCAGTCCGGGTTCGAGCAGTCGGGCGTCGCCACGGAACCGATTGATCACCCAGCCGGCAACCAACGCCTGGTCGGCCGCATCGAGCAGGGCCAGCGTGCCGAACAGGGCGGCGAAGACCCCGCCCTTGTCGATGTCGCCGACCACGATCACCGGCAGGTTCGCGGCGCGCGCCAGGCCCATGTTGGCGATGTCGGTCGAACGCAGGTTGATCTCCGCCGGAGAACCGGCCCCCTCGCAGATCACCGCGTCGAACCGGCCGCGCAGGTCGTCCRGGCACTCCAGGACAATCGCGGCCAGCCGTTCCTTGTACGGGCGGTAGCCGAGCGCGTCGACCTCGGCGACCGGGCGGCCCAGCACAACGAGCTGGCTGTGCCGCTGGCCCCCCGGTTTGAGCAGCACCGGGTTCATCGCCGCCTCCGGTTCGACACCGGCCGCCGCCGCCTGCATCGCCTGGGCCCGGCCGATCTCCGCACCATCGGCGGTGACCGCCGAGTTCAACGCCATGTTCTGCGCCTTGAACGGGGCGACCCGCACCCCCTCCCGCGCCAGCCACCGGCAGATCCCCGCGGTCAGCACGCTCTTGCCGGCATCCGACGCGGTCCCGGCGACCAGCAGTCCCCCGCTCACCGGCGGCGCTCTCTTCTCCCGGGCCCACCAGAGCCCCCGGAGCCAGCGCGTCCGGATCCGGTACCGAGGCCGAGGCGCGCGGTCAGGGCGGAGGTGACCAGCCGCGCCACCGGAGCCGCCGCCGCCGTCAGCGCGACACAGACCACGCTCACCGCCGCGGACAACCGGGCCGCGGCTGCGACGTCCGCGCCCTGCGGCCGCCGGCCGAACCCGAGCTCCGGCCGGTGCTCGACGCGGTAGGGGTAGCGCAGCTCTCCCCCGAGCCRCAGCCCCAGCGCCCCGGCGAACGCGGCCTCCACCATCCCGGCGTTGGGGCTGGGATGCGACCGGCCGTCCCGGCGCATGACCCAGTACGCGTCGACCGCCGAACCGCCGACGACCGGGGCGCACGCGCAGGTCACCAGCGCGCACATCCGCGCCGGGAGTAGGTTCGCCAGATCGTCGAGGCGCGCCGCCGCCCAGCCGAAGCGTTCGTACCGGGGGCTGTGGTGTCCGATCATCGCGTCAAGGGTGTTGATCGCCCGGTAGGTGACCAGGCCGGGCAGGCCGGCGAGCGCCCCCCACCACAGCGGGGCGACCAGCGCGTCGGAGGTGTTCTCGGCGATGGACTCGATCGCGCCGCGGGCGATCCCGGCGGCGTCCAGCGACGCCGGATCGCGTCCGCACAGCGCCGGGAGCCGTTCCCGGGCCGCGGCGAGATCGTCGGCGCGCAGCTCCTCGCCGAGGCGTCGGCCCTGACGGCGCAGCGAGGCGCCACCGAGGACGGTCCACGTGACCACCGCCGTGAGCGCGACGGCGCGTTCAGCGGCGCGTTCAGCAGCGCGTTCAGCAGCGCGTTCAGCAGCGACGGCGGGCACGGCGACCGCGGCTAGCAGCACCGCGGTGTGCAGCGCTCCGGGCGCCCGGCCGTCCCGGTAGAGCCGGTTCTCCAGCCGGGACGCGGCCCGCCCGAACCCGGCGACCGGATGCAGCCGCGCCGGGTCGGCGAGCAGCCCGTCCAGCACGGCACCGAGGACCAGACCGAACGCGCGCACGGCACGGGAAGGGACCACGGCACGGGAAGGGACCACGGCTCAGACGCTCATCGCGTACGCGACGACCCCGCGACGGACGGCGTCCATCGCCGCCCGGGCGGTCCGGCGCACCCGCGCGCCGTCCGGCGTTCCCGGGTCCGCCTGCACCATCGGAGCGACCTGCGCGATCTGGTCAAGGATGTCGATGAGCTGGCGCATCCACCGAACGAAATCGCCGGCGGTCAGTTCCACGGAACTGTCGGTCAGCACCCGTTCCAACGTGCGGCCCGCGGCCCAGTCGTGCGCGACGGCGACGAATCCGAGCTCGGGCGGGCGCAGGAACGCGAGCCGGTGGGCCTGCTCGGCCTCGGCGAGCCGCTCCGACAGCCGGACCATCTCGGCGAGGCAGTCGCGTAGCGCCGCGCCGCCCGGCAGCGCCGGGACGCCGGCGTCGTCACCGCGCGGCTCGAACACCAGCGTGGACACGGCGGCGGCCAGCGCCGGCGGGGTGAGATCGTCCCAGATGCCGGCGCGCAGGCATTCGGCGACGAGCAGGTCCTGCTCCGAGTAGATGCGCGCGAGCACCCGCCCGGCGGCGGTGACGCGGTCCCCGTCCAGGTAGCCGAGGTCCTCGAGCGCGGCGCGGACCCGGTCGAACGTCTTCGCGACCGTGTTCGTCCGGCCCTCCACCTTCCGTGAGATCGTGGCGGTCTCCTTGACCAGCCGGTTGACCTGCTCGGCGGAGCGCAGGTGCTCCTCGCGGCGCGGACAGTCGTGCACCGGATGGGCGCGCAGGGCCCGGCGCAGCCGGGCGAGCTCGGCGTCGTCCGCCGCGGCCGAACGGACCCTGGCCCGCCGGCCCGGAGGGGCATCGGGGTTGACGTCGGCGGCGCGCAGGGAGGAGGCCAGATCCCGGCGTGACTGCGGCGAGCGCGGGTTGAACGACCGCGGCACCCGGACCCGGCCGAGCGGTTCGACGGCGATCGGGAAGTCGGTCAGGGACAGCCTGCGAACCTGCCTGTCCGCGGTGAGCACCACCGGCCGCGGGCCGTCGGCGGCATTCGCGGCGGCGTCGGCGTCGAGCACGACAGCGAGCCCACTGCGCCGCCCGGCGGGCACCCGCACGATGTCCCCGGTCCGCAGCCGGGCGAGCGCCGCCGCGGATTCGGCCCGCCGGCGCGCCGAACCCTCCCGCGACAGCGCGGCCTCCCGCTCAGCGATCTCCCGGCGCAACCGGTCGTACTCGCCGATGTCACCCTTGTCGCAGCTCAACGCCTCACGCTTCGCGTCGATCGCCTCGGTGTTGCGCTGCACCGCCCGGGCCAGGCCCACCACGGCCCGGTCGGCCTGGAACTGCGCGAACGACGACTCCAGCACGGTGCGTGCCCGCTCCCGCCCGAGCCTGCCGACCAGGTTGACGGCCATGTTGTACGACGGCCGGAACGACGAGCGCAGCGGATAGGTCCGCGTGGAGGCCAGCCCCGCGAGCGCGAGCGGATCCAGCCCCGGCTGCCACAGGACGACCGCGTGGCCCTCCACGTCGATGCCGCGCCGCCCGGCGCGGCCCGTCAGCTGGGTGTACTCCCCCGGGGTGATGTCCACGCGGCTCTCGCCGTTGAACTTCGTCAGCCGCTCCAGCACGACGGTACGGGCGGGCATGTTGATGCCGAGCGCCAGGGTCTCCGTGGCGAAGACCACCCGGACCAGCCCCTGGACGAACAGCTCCTCGACGATCTCCTTGAAGGTTGGCAGCATGCCGGCGTGGTGGGATGCGATGCCGCGTTCCAGCCCCTCCAGCCACGCCCAGTAGCCGAGCACGGCGAGGTCGGTCTCGGGGATCCCGGCGGTGCGTTCCCGGACCAGGGTCCGGATCCGCTGCTGCTCCGCGGGGCCGACGAGCCGCAGACCCGCACGCACGCAGGAGGTGACCGCCGCATCGCAGCCGGCCCGGCTGAACACGAAGACGATCGCCGGGAGCAGGCCGTCGCGGTCGAGCCGTTCGACGACCTCCGGCCGGCCCGGCACCCACGTCCGCCGGCGCGCGCCGGGCGCCGGCCGACCGCGGCCGACCGCGGGAGAGCCCCCCGACAGCGCCCGGCTCTCCTCGCGGGCCAGCCGCAGCAGGTCCGGGTTCACCACTCGTCCACCGACCGCCGTCGGACCACCACGGGCCGCGGGGATGGCTGCCACGGGCGCCTGGCCGGCACCCCCATTGCGGCCACGGTCGCCACCGCGACCACCCTGGGTGGCCCGGCCCCGTTCGCCGTTGCGGTTGYCGCCCCGCCCCCGTCCGCGGTCCCGGTCGCCGCCGCGGTCCCGGTCGCCGATGGTGGCGCGCCGGGTGCCGGCTACCTCGAATCCGGCTTCGACCCCGACGTTCCACCTCGACCGGACGAGATCACCGTCCAGGGTGGCACGAAGTGCCTCGGGTCCGCCCGGCGGCGGGGTGCCGGCAGTGTCCTCGAGGAACAGGTCGTACAGGGTGCGGTCAGCGAGCACATGCTGCCACAGCGGAACGGGACGGTGATCGCTGACGATGACCCGGGTATGGCCGCGCACCGTGACCAGCCACTCGGCGAACTCCTCGGCGTTGCTCACCGTCGCGGACAGGGAGACCAGCCGGACCTGCGCCGGCAGATGGATGATGACCTCCTCCCACACGGCGCCGCGCTGGCGGTCGGCGAGGTAGTGCACCTCGTCCATGACGACATAGCCGAGGTCGTCCAGCCGGCCGTTGTCGACCGGGCCGGCGTAGAGCATGTTGCGCAGGACCTCGGTGGTCATCACCACGATCGGGGCGTCGCCGTTGCGGGAGGTGTCCCCGGTCAGCAGGCCGACCGAGACGGCGCCGTAGCGGGAGACGAGATCGGCGTACTTCTGGTTCGACAGCGCCTTGATCGGCGTCGTATAGAAGCAACGCGTCCCGGTGCGCAGGGCGAGATGGGCGGCGAACTCGCCGACAACCGTCTTACCCGCTCCCGTCGGGGCCGCGACGAGCACCCCTTCACCGGCAGCCAGCGCCGCGACCGCCTCGAACTGGAACGGGTCGAGTCCGAAGGGGAGGCCAGCGGCGAACTCCACAAGAATCTCGGGCGTGGAGGACACATCAGCCACCCTACGGGACGCGACGGCCGGCAGCCGACCGGTTTATGCCGGTCCCGACCGGCCGGGGAAGAACCTACGAGCGTCAGGTGATGTCGCCGTGGGTGACGTCGGTGCTTGGGGAGACGGGGGCCGTCCCCGCGCCGACGGGTGTTGACGACCCGGTGCCGACCGGGTTCGCCGTGCCGACCGGGTTCGCCGTGCCGACCGGGTTCGCCGTGCCGACCGGGTTCGCCGTGCCGGGCGGGTTCGCCGTGCCGGGCGACGTGGCCGTCGCCGCGGGGCCCGCGGAGGCCGCCGGGCGGGGCGGGGCGTCGTCGAAGTCCAGCGGGGAGGTCTCGTCGTCGTCCAGGTCGGCATACGGGGAGGTGTCCCCGCGGCGGGCCACCCGCCGGTCGTTCAGCCAGCCGATGATCAGCGCGACCTCGTAGAGGAGCACCATGGGCAGGCCCAGCGCGAGCATGGTGAACGGGTCCTGGCTGGGGGTGACGACCGCGGCGAACACGAACACCAGGAAGATCTCGGGCCGCCGCCAGGAGCGCAGCTTGGCGGTGCTGACGATCCCGGCCAGATTCAGCATCATGACGAGCAGCGGAACCTCGAACGACAGTCCGAAGATCAGCAGCATCGCCTGGACGTAGCTGAGGTACCGGTTGCCGTCCAGGACGCTGACCAGCCCGTTGCCGCCGAAGCCGAGCAGCAGGCCCAGCCCGGTCGACAACGTCAGGTAGGCGAAGACCGCACCGGTGGCGAACAGGACGAGGGAGACACCGACGAAGGTCAACGACCAGCGCCGCTCATGACGGTGCAGACCAGGGGTGATGAAGGACCAGAGTTGGTACAGCCACACCGGCGAGGAGACCACCACCGCGGCGATCATGGAGATCTTCAGGCGGATAGTGAACGCGTCGAGGATGCCGAAGAAGTACAGGGTGCAGTCGTTCGCCGCCAGGCCGTCCGGGCTGAACCGCTTGCTCGCCGGCAGGTCGCAGTACGGCGCCTTGAGCCAGTCGAAGATGCGCGGCTCGAAGATGAAACAGACGACACCGGCGATCGCGAACGCGAGGAGCGCGATGGCGACGCGGTTGCGCAGCTCACGCAGATGCTCGGTGAGCGGCATGCGACTGTCCTCGACAGTGCGCGTGCGGCGGTAGTTCACCGAGGCGACGAGCCTTCGCGGCGTGGGCAACCCTGGCACGTCGGCGGCTCCTGGTCGAGAGGAAGGAGGAAGGGGCGCCGGCGGACGCCCGACAGGCCGTGGGACCGCCGTGAGGTCAGCCCCGGTCGGCGGCCGACGCGGTGCCGTTCACGGACGCGGTGGCGTTCACGGACGAGGCGGAGACCTGACCGGGCGCGACGGCCTGACCGGGCGCGACGGCCTGACCGGGCGCGACGGCCTGACCGGGCGCGACGGCCTGCGGCTGGGCCACCGGCGGCTGGGCCTCGATCGGCAACGGGGCCGGCTGCGCCGCGGGCGCGGGCTGGTCATCCTCGCGCAGGCCCTTCGTCTCGGCCTTGAAGATGCGCAGCGAACGACCGAAGGAACGCGCGGCGTCGGGAAGCTTCTTCGACCCGAATAGCACCAGAACGACGAGGGCGATGATGATGATTTCGGTGGTGCCCAGGTTTGGCATGGTCGGCGTCCTCCGATGAGCGCGGTACCGGGCCCGGTCCGACGACCGGTGCGATCGATGCTACGTCCGCCAGCCTAGGAGGGGATAGACGGCGTGCGGGTATCCCGGAGATGACGGATGCGCAACGAAGTCAGCCTGCACGATAGCTCGTAGCACTCGGCGGGCAAAGCGTGTCCACAACGACACCGGAAACCMAAATCATCACCGACCGCTACCTCGTCAACCCGGAAGTCCCAAATTGTGGCGACACAACGTCGTATGGCACGATCGACGTCACGCGACGGTCGCTCCCGTCAGACCACACGGGGACCACGGATCCGGTCGGGCGAGGAGCCGGTCAGGACGTGCGTTCGGCGAGCCGCGCGCTGACCTCGGCGTGGTCGAGCCGCGCCGCGAGCGCCGCGGTGTCCGAGGCCAGGACCGAGACCCGCGCGGACAGCTCCGTCGTGACGGCCCGCACCGCGCGCATCTTCTGCCACACTCGCCACGCACTGAGCGCCAGCAGGGCAAGCGCGCCGACGATGAGGACGAGGTAGAGGAGCGCCCAGAGCATACCGATCACCCTACTCGGCGGTCGGCGTGAGCCCGTAGGCGAGCAGGGCCCGGCGGGCCAAGGCGTGCACCTCCTCGGCGAGCGCCGGCGGCTCGACCACCCGCACGTCGGCCCCGAGGCCGAGGACCAGCCGGTGCAGCCAGAAGGTCTCCCCGGCGTACAGCGTGACCTCGAGCCGTCCACCGGGCAGCTCGCGCATCCCGGTGACCGGGTAGTAGTCGGCCACCCACCGGGCCGGGGACGCCAGCTCCAGCACGACCCGCACGTCCGCCGGGCCGGGCCGGTAGATCCCCTCCCTGGTGTCGCGGGACACCGTGCCCGGCGGCGGAACCGCCGGGGCGTCGAGGATCGTCACCCCGCCCGGCCCGTCGATGCGGTCCAGCCGGAACAGCCGCACCGCCTCCGCCCGGTGGCACCATCCCTCCAGGTACCAGCGGCCGTCCTGGACCAGCACCCGCATCGGGTCGACCTCGCGCTCGGTCAGCTCGTCGCGGGACCACACCAGGTAGCGCAGATGCACCCGCCGGCGGTCCCGCAGCGCCCGCTGCACCACCGCGAGGACCTCGTCGTGGACGTCGAGGGTGACGCGTACCTGGCCGACGGCGGCGGTGCCGGCGGTGCCGACCGCCTCCTCCAGCTTCTCCAGCGCCCGATCCAGGGCCTCGCGGCCGGCGAGGCCGGGCACGTCGGCGAGCGCGCGGGCGGCGACGATCAGGGCGGTCGCCTCRTCGACCGACAGCCGCAGCGGCCGGTCGAGGGTCTGCGGATCGACGATGGTGATCTGATCGCCGGAGTAGCTCAGGTCGATGAGGTCCCCGGGCGCGCCGCCGGGCAGGCCGCAGACGAACAGCAGGTCGAGGTCGTCGCGCAGCTGGCGGGGGGTGATCCCGAAGGCCGCGGCCGCCTCGGTCAGGGAGATCCCGGGATGCGCCCGCAACCAGGGGACGAGCGCGAGCAGCCGGCTCAGCCGGTCGGTGGCGGCGCTCACCGCGTGCCCGGGGCGGGCGGTGGACGATGAGCCGGGGCGGGCGCCGCCCGACGGATCATCGGGCGCTCACCGGACGTTCGTCGCGGCGCACCCCCGCAGGTGGGGACGCCACGTCGCGGGCGGCGGTGCCCGCGAGGGCCGCCCGGAGCCGACCGACCACAGCCGCGCGCAGCTCGGGTGGGTCGACGACGACGACGTCCGGACCCGATCCGACGATCCACCGGGCGAGCTGTTCGGTGTCGGCGAAGTCCATCTCCAGCAGATCCATGCCCGGCGGTGGATTCGTATCCGGCGACGGGCGGGCGTACCGCCGCAGCGCGTGCGCGCTGCCCCGGCGGACCGCCAGCGTGGCGGTCCGGAAGCGGTCCGGGGGGGCCTGCGCCGAGACCATCGCCCGCAGATCGACCCCTGGCGGGACCTGGACCGCGCCGGCCGGTCCGACCATGCGCACCGGGCCGGTGAACCGGGACAGCCGGAACACCCGGGCCGCGCCACGGTGCAGATCGTGCCCGGCAAGGTACCACCGCCCCCGCCACGACAGCACCCCCCAGGGCTCGACGTGCCGGTCGGCGGAGTCCGTCTCACCGACCTTCCGGTACGGGAAGCGGATGGTCCGACCGGCCTGGACCGCCGCGAGGCACTGCTCGAAGGCCGGCTCGGTCGCATCGACCCGCGGTTCGAAGCCGTCGAGCACGCCGAGCCCGCCACCGCTCACCGCGGCCCCGCCCGCGGCGAGCTTGCGCAGGGCGCTGGCGGCCGGCCCGGCGAGCGCCGTGCTCGACCACAGCGAGCCGGCGACGGCCAGGGCCGCGGCCTCGTCCGGTTCCAGGGCGATGTCGGGCAGCGCGTAGTCGCCGCGGCGGATGCGGTAGCCGGTCTCGTTGCTGAACGCCGAGTCCGCGCCGGTCTCCAAGGGGATGCCGATCTCCCGCAGATACGCCTTGTCCCGCTCGAACATCCGCCGGAAGGCGTCCTGCTCCTCCTCGGTGCGCCCGGGCTCGTAGCCCTCCACCAGCTCGCCGATCTGGGACACGGTGAGGAAACGCGATGTCGCCATCAGGCACATCGTCAGGTTGAGGAGCCGCTCCACCCGTCGCCGGGACACACCCGTAAAGGGTAGCCGCCGGAGTTCACCGGGCACGCAGCACCCCATCACCGCCGCTGGCCCACCGGTCGCACCGGGCCCACCGGGCCACCCGCGGCCGGGCCGGGTGAGGGCCCGTGGGCTACGGCTGGCCGGCGCCGGCCCCAACACCCGGCGTGGCCCCAACACCCGGCGTGGCCCCAACACCCGGCGTGGCCCCAACACCCGAGGTGGCGCCGTCGACCGCGATCAGGTCCACCACGAACACCAGAGTGTCGTCGGCGAGGATCGTCGGCGGACGTCCCCCCACCGGGCCATATCCGAGGTCCGGCGGGATGATGATCTGGCGGCGGCCGCCGACGCGCATCCCGTCGATGCCCTGCCCGAAGCCGGCGATCGTGCCGTCCAGCGGGAAGGTCGCCGGCTGGCCCCCCGCCCAGCTGCTGTCGAACTCCTTGCCGTCGCGCCAGAGCACGCCCACGTACCGGACGGTGACGGTGCTGGTGGCGGAGGCGAGCGCGCCGTGACCGGTCACGAGATCGGTGGTGACCAACGTGGCCGGCGCCGTCCCCCGGCCCGCCGCGGAGATCGGCTTGCGGCTCAGGTCGGTGGCACCCGCGACCGCGGGGACCCGCCCGGAGGTGTCGTCGACGGCCGTCCGGGAGGGCACCGGCGCCGCCCTGGTGCCGTCGGGGGCGTCGGAGGCGCCGCAGCCGACCAGGAGCGGGGCGAGCAGCACGGCGGGCAGCACGGCACCCGCGAGCGGGTGCCGGCGGGTGGCGGACGGCCGACGGCCGCTGCCACGCGAGCCGGGACGGGCTGACGCGAAGGGCAGGACGACGCCGGCGCGTCGCGGCACGAACATCACAGGGGCTCGAGTCCTCACATACTGGCGATGAGCTTGTCGACCCGATCATCAACGGAACGGAACGGGTCCTTGCACAGGACCGTACGCTGGGCCTGATCATTGAGCTTCAGGTGGACCCAGTCGACTGTGAAGTCCCGGCGTTTCTCCTGGGCACGCTTGATGAACTCGCCGCGCAGCCGGGCGCGGGTGGTCTGCGGGGGGCGTGACTTGGCCTCGAAGACGTCGAGATCACGGGTGACGCGCTCGACCAGACCAGCCCGTTCCATCCGATAGTACAGGCCCCGGTCGCGGTGGATGTCGTGGTATTTCAGGTCGAGCTCGGCGACCCGCGGCGAGGCCAGCGACAGCCCGTGCTTGTGCCGGAAACGCTCGATGAGCACGTACTTCGTCACCCAGTCGATCTCACGGGCGACGAGCTCGAGGTCGTCGGTCTCGATCGCGAGCAGGGTACGGCCCCACAGGTCGAGCACCCGCTTGGCGACCTCGTCCCCGTCCCCGCCGCGGCGCTCCACGAACTCGACCGCCTTGGAGTGGTACTCCCACTGGATGTCCAGCGCGCTGACCTCACGTCCGTTGRCCAGCTTGATCCTGCGCTGGCAGGTCATGTCGTGGCTGACCTCGCGAATCGCCCGGATCGGGTTCTCCAGGGTCATGTCCCGCAGCATCACACCGGCCTCGATCATGCGCAGCACCAGGTCGGTCGCCCCGAGCTTGAGCAGCATGGTCGTCTCGCTCATGTTCGAGTCGCCGACGATCACGTGCAGCCGCCGGAACCGCTCGGCGTCGGCGTGCGGCTCGTCACGGGTRTTGATGATCGGCCGGGACCGGGTGGTCGCCGAGGACACCGACTCCCAGATGTGCTCGGCGCGCTGGGAGATGCAGTACACCGCGCCCCGCGGGGTCTGCAGCACCTTGCCCGCGCCGCACAGGATCTGCCGGCTGACCAGGAACGGCACCAGCACGTCCGCGAGCTTCGAGAACTCGCCGTGCCGACCGACGAGGTAGTTCTCGTGACAGCCGTAGCTGTTGCCGGCGGAGTCGGTGTTGTTCTTGAACAGATGGATGTCGCCGGCGATGCCCTCCTCGCGCAGCCGTCGTTCGGCCTCGACGAGCAGGCCCTCGAGGATGCGTTCCCCGGCCTTGTCGTGGGTGACCAGGTCGGGCACGGAGTCGCATTCCGGGGTGGCGTACTCCGGATGGCTACCGACATCCAGGTAGAGACGGGCGCCGTTCTTGAGGAACACGTTGCTGCTACGTCCCCATGACACGACACGACGGAACAGGTACCGTGCCACCTCGTCCGGGGACAGCCGTCGCTGCCCCCGGAACACGCAGGTGACGCCGTACTCGTTCTCCAGTCCGAAGATGCGGCGGTCCACGTCTGTGACCCTATGCTCGGATGCCGCCTCGGCGCGCCGGGACGCTCGGGCCGGATGTCACCCTGATGCGGATTCGCCCCTCCTGCGGACGGACGGGTCGACCGACAACCGCCAGGCCCAGCCCGACGACGAACCAGCCGGCGAGGACCAGTACCGGACGGCCACCGCCGGCACCGTCGAAGTAGGCCGTCGAGCGCAGCAGCGTGGCACCCGCCCCCGGCGGCGCAAACTGGCCGATGTCGCCCCAGGGCCGTGGCAGCATCTCCGGGGCGGAGRCCGCCGCCGACAGAGCGGCACCGGCGACCAGAACCAGCACCGCGGCGACGAGACCCGGCACGCCCGCGACCGCCCCGAGTCCCAGGACCGGCCCGGCGACGGCCAGCGCCAGCAACGTCACGACCGCCATCGTCGTCAGGAACTCCCCGGGCAGGACGTCCAACGCCCCCTGCAGCGCGACGGCCCCGGCGAAGCCGGAGAGCACCGCGAGCGCGGCGAGCCCGGCGAGCCGGATCACCCGCGACCCCACCATCCGTGCCAGCAGCACGCCGGCCGCGGTGATCACCAGCGTCAACGGGAGGTAACCGGCCGCCAGCCCGCCGCCGGCCTGGTCCCGTGGCGCGTTGGCCACCACGTCGACCACCGGGATCTCCAGACCTGGCATGAACACCCGGATGCCCCGGGTCAGCGCCTCGGTGACCGCCGGACTCGCCGCGGAGGCGACCCGCAGGGTCAGGCCGTTGCCGCCGATGACGATCGCGGCGTAGGCGTCACGCTCGCGCAGCGCACGGTCGGCGGCGGCCACCGTCGGCACCGTGCGCACCGTGAGGGCGCCCGGCTCCACCCGGCTGATCTGGTCGGCGAGCGCGGTCGCCGCGGGTGCCGGGCCCACGGTGAGGATCGGCAGGTCCCGGGGACGCAGACTGGTGACGGACGTTCCGTACAGCCAGACCAGGACGCCCATCAGCAGGGCCATGCCGACGGTGATGACGGCGATCCGCCGGACACCGTGCGTGCCGAGCCCGTCAACGCCGCCGAACCGGGCCCACGCCCGTCCGGCCGGATCGGCCGGGCCGGGCAGGCCGGGCAGGCCGGGCAGGCCGGTCTCGCCCGAGGCCGGCGGGGGCGACGGCGCCGAGTGTCCCGGCTCGGGGCGCTGCCCCGGAAGAGGATCATGTTCGCCGCCGCCACGATGCCGTCCCCCGGTCACCACAGGAGGACTCCGACGGTCCGGTCGACGTGCGCCGGGTCCACCGCGCCCTCCCAGGCCGCCGCCACCCTCGGCAGTGGTTGCCTCACCGCGTCCTCCCTCCGTCCGGCGACACCCGCCAGGCTGCTACAGGGAGTAGCGTGACGCCTTCATGCTGTCGGGGCTTGGCCGGCGGCGTGTCGCGGCCGGCATGTCCGGGTGAATCCGCCGGTCCGCGGCGGTTCCGGACACCAGGTGGTCGACGGACCATGGGCGGGACAGGCGGATCGGGCGGGAAGGCTCCCCGGCGGGAAGGATGGCGCCATGGCAACCRGAACGAACGACGCGGCGTCCCATCGAACACGACATGACGGCGAAGGYAGGGCCMGGCTGCGGGCGCAGGCCGTCCGCGGCCGCGGCGGGCTGCCGCTCACGGTCCTCGCCCCGGCCGCGAAGGACCCGCCGCGCGGCGGCTTGGTCGTCGTCCAGGACGCCCGAGGCATCACGCCGTACCTGGTCTCCGTCTGCGACCGGCTCGCCGCCGCCGGCTGGCTCACCGTGGCCCCGCACCTGTATCACCGCGACGGGCTGGACGAGGTGGACCCGGCCGACGGCTGGGCCGCGGCCACGTCGACGATGGGCACCCTGTCCGGCGCGGGCATCGACGCCGACATCGACGCGGCGCTCGGRCACCTCCTCGCCGCGGGCTTCCCCGCCGAGCGGAGCGCGATCATCGGCTTCTGCATGGGTGGCACGGTCGCGCTGCACACCGCCACCCGGCACACCCTCGCCGCGGCGGTGTCGTTCTACGGCGGCGGGATCAGCACACCGTACTGGCCCGGCATCCCCGCCCTGGTGGAGGCGGCACCGTCGTTGCGCGGGCCGTGGCTCGGCCTCTACGGCGAGGAAGACGCCCTGATCTCCACCGACGAGATCGCCGCCCTACGAGCCGCGGCCGCCCGCTCGGGCGCCCCGACGGAGCTGGTCAGCTACGCCGGGGCCGGCCACGCCTTCCACAGCGACGACCGGGAGGCGCTCTACCGCCCGGTCGCCGCGGCCGACGGCTGGTCACGGGCACTCGCCTTCCTCGACCGGCACGTTCGCCCCCGCTGAGGCGCCCGGCCGGCCAATCGAAGATCGTCACCATCGACCTCACGAGCATCACCCATCTGGCGTCCAGAGGTCACGGTGAGCGCACGCGAGAGATCGGCGGCGGATGAGGGCGGCGGTGCGCGCCAGGTACGGCCCACCGGAGGTGGTGGGAATCCAGGAGGTCGACAAGCCCGCGGCCGGCGGCGGTCCGGGCCCCGGACGGTGCCGCGGCTAGGCTGCTCTGATGCCACGTCATAGCTGATGCCACGTCATAGCTAGCGATAGCTGGCGCGGCTCAGCGTAAGTCTGCTCTGCTGGCAGCGTAACGGTTGGAGTATGGGGACCGGGATCGTGGATGCGTCCGTGCTGACGGTTTCGGACGCGGCGACACTGCCCACCGAGGTAGTCCTGGCTCGGCTCGCCACGACCTCGGTGGGGTTGTCCTCGGCGGAGGCGGCGGCGCGATGGGCCCGGGTGGGGCCGAACGCGGTGCGCACCCATCACGCCCGTGTGCTCGCGGTGCTCGTCCGCCAGGTACGCAGCCCCTTGCTTGTGCTGCTGCTGGTGGCGGCCGCGGTGTCGTTCTTCGTCGGGGAGCGCGCCAACGCACTGATCATCGGCGTGATCGTCATGTTCGGAGTGGGGCTGGGGTTCGCCAATGAGTACCGTGCCGAGCGCGCCGCCGAGGATCTGCACTCCCAGCTGCGTCACCGGGCGGTGGTGTGCCGGGATGGCCGATGGACGTCATGCGAGGTGACCGCGCTGGTACCCGGAGACGTGGTGCGCCTTGAGCTGGGTTCGGTGGTGCCCGGGGACGTGCGCATCCTGTCCTCGGTCGCGCTGGAGTGTGACGAGGCGGTCCTCACCGGCGAATCGCAACCGGTGGCCAAGGGGCCGGCGCCGGTGCCCGCCGGCGCCACGCTGGGAGAGCTTGCGTCGTGTGCGCTTATGGGCACACTCGTGCGGACCGGCTCGGCGGCGGCCGTGGTGGTCGCCACCGGCGCGCGTACCCAGTTCGGCCGGATTGCGCTCGGACTGGGYGAACGGCACGAGGAGACCCAGTTCCAGGTGGGGCTGCGCCGGTTCTCCGGGCTACTGGCCCGGGTCGCCGGCGTGCTCACCGGCTCGATCTTCGTCATCAACCTGGTGCTGGCCCGGCCGCTGATAGACGCGTTGTTGTTCTCGCTGGCCATCGCGGTGGGCATCACCCCGCAGCTGCTGCCCGCGGTGGTGACGACCAGTCTCGCCACCGGGTCCCGCCAGCTGGCCCGCCGCAAGGTGCTGGTGAAGCGGCTGGTCTGCATCGAGGACCTCGGCGACATCGAGGTCCTGCTCACCGACAAGACCGGAACCTTGACCGAAGGACGGATCGGTTTCCATCACGCCCTGGACCCCACCGGTGCCCGGTCGGACCAGATCCTGCTACTCGGACTGGCCTGCACCGAAGTACCCGGCAACCCGGCAGTACCCGGCAACCCGGCAGGGACAGCTGGCGGCAACCCGCTGGACGCCGCGCTGTGGCAGGCTCCCGGTGCCGCCAGCCTGCCGGTGTCCAGGTACGTCCAGGTGGCCGCCGCGCCGTTCGACCACGACCGGCGCCGCGCGTCCGTGCTGGCCGACGGCCCGGACGGCCGAGTCCTGATCGTCAAGGGTGCTCCGGAAGGCCTGCTGGCGCGGTGTCGCGACGTCCCCGGCTCGGCCGCGGCGCTCCTCGACGCCGAGTTCCGCGCCGGCAGCCGGGTCGTCGCCGTCGCGTCCAAGCCGGCCCCGGACCTGGACACGGTGACCGCCGAGGACGAGCACGACCTCGTCCTCGCCGGGTTTCTGATCTTCCTTGACCGGCCCAGGCCGTCGGCCGCACAGGCGCTGGCCCGCCTCGCCGCGCTCGGCGTCACCGTGCGAATCCTGACGGGGGACAACGCCATCGTCGCCGAGCACGTGTGTGACGCTCTCGGTCTGGCCGACGGGGACACCGTGACCGGCGACCAGCTCGACCACCTCGACGACGACACTCTTACCGCGAGGCTGTCCACCATCCGGGTCTTCGCCCGCATGAACCCGGRCCAGAAGACCCGCGTCATCCGGCTGCACCAACGCGCCGGCACCGGTGCCGCCTACCTCGGCGACGGCGTCAACGACGCGATGGCGTTGCACCAGGCCGATGTCGGCATATCCGTCGACTCCGCCACCGACACGGCCAAGGACGCGGCCGACATCGTGCTCCTGGAGAAAGATCTGSACGTGCTGGCCGACGGGGTCGTCGAAGGCCGGCGCACCTTCGCCAACACGATCAAATACGTCCTGATGGCCACCTCCAGCAACTTCGGGAACATGTTCAGCGCCGCCGCCGCGTCGGCGTTCCTCCCTTTCCTGCCGATGCTCCCGTCGCAGATCCTGCTCAACAACCTGCTCTATGACGCCGGCCAGCTGACCATCCCGTCCGACCGGGTCGACGAGGAGCAGCTTTCCCGCCCGTCCCACTGGGACATCGGCTTCGTCCGCCGTTTCATGATGTTCTTCGGGCCGGTCAGCTCGATCTTCGACTTTCTCACCTTCGCGATCATGCTCCAGGTCTTCCATGCCGGCCCGATCCTGTTCCGTTCCGGCTGGTTCGTTGAATCGCTCGCCACCCAGACCCTGGTGATCTTTGTGATCCGCACCCGGCGAGTGCCGTTCCTCCGTAGCCGCCCAGGCCGGCTCCTCACGGCGGCCACCCTGCTCGTCGTCGTGGTCGGCGCGCTGCTGCCGGCATCTCCGCTGGCCGGCGGACTCGGCTTCCACGCGCTGCCGATCGGGTTCTTTGCCGCGCTCCTCGCCATGATCGCCAGCTATCTTGCCCTCGTCGAAGCCGGCAAGCACGAGTTCTACCCACATCTCGCCGGGACACTGATCGAACCACCTCACCGGCACCGGCACCGGCACCGGCTGCACCGGCGGGCGGCACGCTTCAGTCACTCCGGTCGGCTTCCGACCCGGTCCCCCGCACCGCCACCACGCTGAGTTGGGGTCGCCACCGGCTCGCAACCGGTGGGCCTGGGCGCACCGCCGACCGGAGCGCGCGCACGCAGGCGGCGTGTTGGCCGCCGACCGGGGATCTCCCCCTTACCCGCGCAGGACGTCGATCATAGTGGAGATGGAAAGGCCGAGCAGAACGATGGCGGCGAGCTRCTGGATCCGGCGCAGCGGAGCAACCCGCAGCAGGAAGTGGCCAAAGGCGGCAGCCAGCCCAGTGACGGTGCACAAGGCCAGCAACGCGCCGACGCCGACGGGGATCGGGCGGTGGTAGCGGGCCGCGAGGGTGGCGGTGAGAATCTGGGTGAGATCACCGAACTCGGCGACGAGGACAACACCGAACGCCTCGACCCATACGCGTCTCGCGGCGGGTCCCCCGACGACGCCGGCGGCCTTGTGCCCCTCCAGTTCGGCGGGGTCGGCGGGGCGGGAACGCAGAAGGAGGACCGCACCGACGAAGAACAGCGCCCCGGCGACCAACTCGACAGCCCTTCGGGGCAGCGCCGCGACCAGGCCGCCGACGGCGGTGGCGACACCGACGTGTACTGCGAACGCTGCCCAAATCCCAGCGAGAACCGGCAGCGGCCGGTAGCGGGCGCCCAGAACGAGTGCTGCCACGAACGTCTTGTCCGGCAGTTCGGCCGGGAAGACCACAGCGAAGGCGGTCGCTGCAATGATGACATTGTCCACAGCGAGCCCCCGCCGGCCCGGGGCCAGCCCACCCCGGCAGGGCGGCGTGTGATGAGCCCCTTCGGGGGCTCCTGCCTGGTCGAACGRCATCCTACCCGGCCCGCGGACCTCACGAACCACGAAACACGCCCCCCGTGGGGACGCCGCAGCACAAGAAACGTTCGCCCGCTGGGGCTGGCAATCTTGGTTCGGGGTCCCRAAATCACCAAAGATGTCGTGGCCCTGTTGCGCAACCCCGACCAGATCGCGCTCTGCCTTGCCGATCCCGATCCCGCGGCGCCTGCCGTTGACGAGTTGCTCCGCTACGAGCCGCCCGTGCGGTTCACCCACCGGGTCGCGTTGGGTGAGCGTGAACGAAACGGGTGCCGAGCCGGACGTCACCGCCCCTCGCRCCGACGCGCCGCGGGTCGTCTTCGATGCTGGTCGCGGGCGCTCGCCCGCGGGTTCGACCCCGGCCCGCTCCACAGGTATTCAGGACTATTAGTGTGATTTGGGATTTCGTCAAACCTCAAACCTTTTGCTAGGCGTAAAGTTCGCATAATGCGAACCGGGCGATGCCCGCAGTGCGCCACCAGGCGTGCGAAGTCCTTCGGCCGGCGACGGGCGTACGTCCGCTCCACGGGGCCGTACCCCACCCGCCGGCCCGGTGCTCGGTGAGCACGGCGGGCAGCTCGACATCCAGGCCGAATTTCTCCGTCAACCCGGGCTACCCGGCCGTCTGCGGGGTGGTCGCCAGCCCGCGGTGTGGTCCTGGCTGAGGATGGCCGCCGCCCACCTCGCAGACGAACGTCCACGAGCCGTCATCCATCGGCGCGGGCTGGATGAACTCGTCCGGGTGGAAGGGGCGTACCTGTGTATCCACGCCACAGCTGCACGGGTCGCGAGCTGTGCGTCGCGCCGTATGCCGGTCCTGGCTGCAGTGCGCCGGAGACGCCAGCGAGGAGGTCTCGTCCATGAGCACTCCAGGGATCGGCCATCCGTTGTACCCGCCGCTGCGCCCCACGGTCACCGTCGAGGAGCTCCTGGCCGCGAGAGGTACCCAACCCATCCGCTCGCTCGACGACCTGGCCGCTGACACCTTCGATTCCGACGAGGAGCTCGACGAGTTCCTCGCGTTCACCTACGCCGAGCGTCGTCGCGACGTCGCCTGAGCCGTCGCCGTGCAGCCCGTCGTCCTTGACACCGACATCGCCTCCCTGAGTCACAAGCGCAGGCTCAGCAGRCCCGTGGCAACCCACCTGATCGGCCGCCGGCCGCTGATCACCTTCGTGACCTTCGGTGAGCTCACCAAGTGGACCGATCCGCGAGACTGGGGTAGTCGTCGACGTCAGGAACTCGCCGACTGGCTTTCGGGAATCCCTGTACTGCCCGGAGACGAAGCCGTCGCTGCCACCTGGGGCGTACTCTCCGCAGCCGCCACCCGGGCCGGACAGCCCCGTCCAGTCAACGACATGTGGATCGCGGCGTGCTGCCTCACCCACAATCTGCCGCTCGCCACCTTGAACCTGAAGGACTGCATGTACTTCAGGGATCATCATGGTCTACGGATTCTTGGCGAGGAGTAACCGCTGCTTCCGAACGGCGGGCCCCGGGGTCATGCGGTACGCCGTGGTGGCCGGCTGYGACGTCGCCACCGTGACGACTCAGCCGGGATCGAAGTCCCAGCAGAACACGCAGCGCGCCGGTTTCGACCTCCTCCACACCCGCGCCATCCTCAACGCGCGGCGATGTTGGCGGGCCAGCCCGAGGCTGTCCGGTCAGCCATGGAGAAGACCGGTGGCGGAAACGGCCGGCGCAGGTTGGCGCTGCTAAAAAGAGCCATGACCACGACGCCACGAATTCAGCAGTACCAGGGCGATCGACGCGAGCTCCGCCCTCTGTTCGAGCTGGCCGAAGACTCGGCCAGTCAACTCGACGCCTACCTCCACCTCGGCCACGTTCTGGTCGCGCTCCTCGACGACCGAATCGTGGGACATCTTCAATTCGTTCCCACCGGACACCCACAGACGGTCGAGATCAAGAACATGGCAGTGCTGAAGCCCCATCAGGGACATGGGATAGGCCGGGCGCTCATCGAGTCACTGGTCGAGCTTCTCGCGGGTGCTCCRGTGACCGCGCTGCTCGTCGCGACGGCCGCCGCCGACATCGACAACCTGCGCTTCTACCAGCGGCGCGGGTTCCGGTTCCGCTCGGTCGAACGCGACGCTTTCACGGCGGCGACGGGCTACCCCGGCTGCGTCGTCATCGACGGCATCGRGCTGCGCGACCGGGTCTGGCTTGACCTGGCGCTGCCCGCCACCGGGCCCCGCGTCGAAAACCGGGACCTTCTCCTGGCCAGCCGCCCCGGGTTGTTCGAAGCCGAGCACTGCCTCCCGCACACCGGCCTGGGCTAAGTAGGGAGCCGACCGGCCGGCCTGAGCAGGAACGTTGCGACCTATATCGCCGTGGCCATGATCCTCGGCATCTATTTCGCGCTGAGCTCCGGCACCGTGGACAGCATCGTCTACGACGTCGTCCTGGAGGAGACAGGCTCGAGCAAGCTCTACGAGACCTGGATCGRCCGGGTCACCATGATCGAGAACGGTGTTCTCGTGGTCAGCGCGCTGGCCGGTGGGGCGATCGCCGGCTGGGCCTCCGCGCGGGTGGCCTCCTTCGCCACCTTGCCGTTCGTGGCGGCTTCGGCCGTGGCGGTCTCGGCCGTGGCGGTCTCGGCCGTGGCGGTCTCGGCCGGTCAGGCTCGGGGCGCCTCGCCGAGAGGTAAGGCGGCATGAGAGCACCATTGGACGCTCACATGCAAYGGCCCAGGCGGCGTACTCCAGCCAAGTCTCGATGAGAGAGCTCGGGCGCGGCTCGGGTGGATATTGCTAATCGAAGATGTCGGCGGCAGTGACGGTGAGACATCCTGGCGGCGCGTTACGGATCTCCTCGCGAGCGCACAGCGCGAGGCGCGCCCGGGCAGAGCCTTCGGTCCCGCCACTGTCAGGGCCGGCAGCTCCGTCGTCTGTCTGGCGCTCCGAGGCTGCTGGAACGGCCGATGTAATAGCGTGAGCCTTTTCCAGGAGCCGRCTGGAGATCCGTCGACCGTCAACAGAGCGCGCCCACTTCGCCTCGCCGAACAGAACCGGGTGTCGGTCCCTGCCCGCGAGCACGACCGCATCGATCTCGTTCTGCCCACCCGCGTTCCAATAAGGCCCGACCGCGACGATGTCCCTGCCCAGCGCGCCGACGACCGCGAGTCGGCGTRGGTGCTCGCGAAACGCTTCCTCCCACGGTTTGCCGAGATGGTCGTCCAGACTCTCGATCAGTACTGGCAGCAGTGCTTTCCCTAATCCACGCTCGATCTCCGCGCGGTACCGAGACAGCACGCCGAGATAGAAAGCGAGGAAATTGTCGGCGATCCGGTAGACGCRCCGACGGCTGCGCGCTGGTTCGGTGACGGGCATCAGCCGTTCGACCAGCCGCAGCTCGACGAGCCGATCCAGAGTACGGGCCGGTTCAGCCCGAATATAGTCCTTGATCTCGTTGTACTGGGTGCGGCCCTCGGCGATCGCGTGGAGCACGGCCGCCGGGTATTCACCGTGCTCCACCTCGGTGGCAAGCACGAGTTGGCCCTCGGTGAGCAGCGGCGCCCCGGGCCGGCAGGCCAGCCGTAGCAGGTTGTCAGCGAGATCGGCGCCCTGGTCCCACCACGACAGATACAACGGAACTCCGCCAACCAGCCCGTAGACGAGCGCCCGGTCGGATGGCGTCAGGCTGGGCAGCATGAGTGCGGCCTCGTGCGGACGGAACGGATGCAGCGACAGTGACAGATCAAATCTGCCGTACAGAGGCGCCCGCTGCTCCTGTAGCGCGGTCATGTGCCGCACGGCCGACCCRCACACGAGCATCCGCAGCCTGGTCCGGCCGGCTGTTCGATCGAGGAAGGCCCGCAGGACTCCGGGCAGTTCGGGTGAGGTGGCGACGATCTCGGGAAACTCGTCCAGGATGACGAGGAGCGGCTCCTGCTCAGCCGCCGCGGCGAGGTCGTCGAGCGCGTCGTCCCAGTCGAGATAGGGACGAGCAGCGAGATCACGGATTCGCCCCGGTAGCGCGATGGCCGCCTGACGGGATAGTTGCGCCAGTTCCCCAACTGCCGCCCGACCGGCTCCGGTGTGGGACACCGACCGACGGCCCTGGGCGAAGCGCTGCAACAGCGCGGTTTTGCCGACCCGTCGCCGTCCCCCCACCACCGCCGGCCGGGGGTCGGTCGAGCGCCACCACGCCTCCAGAGCGGCGAGTTCGTCGGTGCGATTCACAAAGGCCACCGCCGCCCCGCCTCCCTCCAGCAACTCACACCACCTGTAACTTACTTGCTATGTAAGTTATACCCAGCGCCATCCGTACGCGGCTCGCGACATCCACGATTCTGTGATCTTTCCGCCTACCCGGCCGACAACCCTGACCGGATCGTGCTGCACGAGCTCATCCGGAGAGGGATCACGATGACGCCGCTCACGGACCACCTCGCCTACCGTAGGACCTCGTCCTGCGCGGCATCGCCAGCCTCCCGGTCCGCTTCAAACAGCACGCCGGTGTCCTCGGTCAGGTGCCGACGTAGGCCGCGAGGTGCTCGCCGGTGAGGGTGGAGCGGGCTGCGACGAGGTCGGCGGGGGTGCCCTCGAAGACGATCCGGCCGCCGTCGTGGCCAGCGCCGGGACCGAGGTCGATGAGCCAGTCGGCGTGCGCCATGACCGCCTGGTGGTGCTCGATGACGATGACCGACTTGCCGGCGTCGACGAGCCGGTCGAGCAGGCCGAGCAGCTGCTCGACGTCGGCGAGGTGCAGGCCGGTGGTCGGCTCGTCGAGGACGTAGACGCCRCCCTTCTCGGCCAGGTGGGTGGCCAGCTTGAGCCGCTGCCGCTCGCCGCCGGACAGCGTGGTGAGCGGCTGGCCGAGGCTGAGGTAGCCGAGCCCGACGTCGGCGAGCCGGTTGAGGATGGCGTGCGCGGCCGGCGTGCGCGCCTCCCCGGCGCCGAAGAACTCCTCGGCCTCGGTCACCGACATCGCGAGCACCTCACTGATGTCGCGGCCGCCGAGATGGTGCTTCAGCACCGATGCTTCAAACCGTTTCCCCTCGCACTCCTCGCAGGTGGTGGCGACGCCGGCCATCATCGCCAGGTCGGTGTAGATGACCCCGACGCCGTTGCAGGTGGGGCAGGCGCCCTCKGAGTTGGCGCTGAACAGCGCCGGCTTCACGCCGCCCGCCTTCGCGAACGCCTTGCGGATCGGGTCGAGCAGTCCGGTGTACGTCGCCGGGTTGCTCCGTCGCGAGCCGCGGATCGCGCCCTGGTCGATCGACACCACACCCGCGCCGGCTGGCCCCGAGAGATGGGGGATCGACCCGTGCACGAGCGAGCTCTTGCCGGAGCCGGCGACGCCGGTGACGACGACAAGCACCCCGAGCGGGATGTCGACGTCGACGCCGCGCAGGTTGTGCGCCGTCGCGCCGCGGATCGCTAGCCGGCCGGTGGGCGTCCGCACCGCCTCCTTGAGGGCGGCCCGGTCGTCGAGATGGCGGCCGGTGCGGGTGCCGCTGACCCGCAGCCCCTCGACGGTGCCCTCGAAGCAGACGGTGCCGCCCGCTGTTCCGGCGCCGGGGCCGAGGTCGACGACGTGGTCGGCGATCGCGATCGTCTCCGGCTCGTGCTCCACGACGAGCACCGTGTTGCCCTTGTCCCGCAGCCGTAGCAGCAGGTCGTTCATCCGCCGGATGTCATGGGGGTGCAGGCCCGTGGTGGGCTCGTCGAAGACGTAGGTGACGTCGGTGAGGGAGGAGCCGAGGTGGCGGATCATCTTGACCCGCTGCGCCTCGCCGCCCGACAGCGTGCCCGACGGCCGGTCGAGCGAGAGGTAGCCCAGCCCGATCTCCACGAACGAGTCGAGGGTCCGCCGCAGCGTGGCGAGCAGCGGCGCGACCGACGGCTCGTCGAGGCCGCGGACCCATTCGGCCAGGTCACTGATCTGCATCGCGCAGGCGTCGGCGATGTTGATCCCTTTGATCCTGGAGGACCGAGCCGCCTCGCTGAGCCGGGTGCCGCCGCAGTCGGGACAGGCGGTGAAGGTGACCGCCCGGTCCACGAACGCCCGGATATGCGGCTGCAGCGCGTCGGGGTCCTTGGCGAGGAACGACTTCTGGACCTTGGGGACCAGCCCCTCGTAGGTGAGGTTGACACCGTTGACCTTCACCTTGGTCGGTTCCTTGTAGAGGAAGTCCCGGAGTTCCTTCTTCGTGTACTGGCGGATCGGCTTGTTCGGGTCGAGGAAGCCCGACTCGATGAAGATCCCCACCGTCCACCAGCCGTCCACCTTGTAGCCGGGAATGGTGATCGCGCCCTCGGCGAGCGACTTGGAGTCGTCGAARAGCTGGGTGAGGTCGATCTCGGAGACCGTGCCCCGGCCTTCGCAGCGCGGGCACATGCCGCCGGCGCGGGTGTAGGTCTGTTTCACGGTCTTGGTCTTACCGGCACCGCGTTCGACCGTGACCGCGCCGGCCGCTCGGACCGAGGGGACGTTGAAGGAGAACGCGTTGGGCGAGCCGATGTGTGGCTCGCCGAGCCGGCTGAACAGGATGCGCAGCATCGCGTTCGCGTCGGTGGCGGTGCCGACCGTGGAGCGGGCGTCGGCTCCCATCCGCTGCTGGTCGACGATGATCGCGGTTGTCAGCCCTTCGAGTACGTCGACCTCGGGCCGCGCCAGCGTCGGCATGAAGCCCTGCACGAAGGCGCTGTACGTCTCGTTGATCAGCCGCTGCGACTCGGCGGCGATCGTGCCGAACACCAGCGAGCTCTTGYCCGAGCCGGAGACGCCGGTGAACACCGTCAGCCGGCGCTTCGGGATCTCGATGCTGACGTCCCTGAGGTTGTTCTCGCGCGCGCCGTGCACGCGGATCACATCGCTGCGGTCGGCAACGTGCGGCGCCGGCGACCGCGGGTCCGGCGACCGCGGGTCCGTCCTCGTGGCCGTGCTCATGGCCGTGCTCATCGTGTCTCCATCTGCCTGGTGCACGGGAGGTGCCTGGTGCACGGGAGGTGCCTGGTACACGGGAGGTGCCGTCGGGCCGGTTATGCTGCGATCGCCGGACGGCTCAGCGGAGCTCGTTGATGCGGATCAGGTTGCCCGCGGGATCGCGGAAGGCGCAGTCGCGAACGCCGTACGGCTGCTCGGTCGGCTCCTGGACGACCTCGGCGCCGCTGGCCTGCAGCCGCGCGAAGGTGCCGTCGAGGGCGGCGGTGGCCAGCGACGAGCAGCCGACCGCGAAACAGACCTCGGTGACACTCAGGTCGCCACGACGCAGCAGCGCCATTGCGCGCTCGATGCGCCGCGCCATCAGATAGGCGTACGGCGACTCGCCGTAGGCGAGCCGGAACTCGCGGCTGAGATGCCCGGCCGACATGTGCGCGCCGCGGGCGAGCGCCTCGACATCCAGCGGCCGCGCGTACTCCCGGTCGATCCGGTCGCGGACGCGGCGCAGCCGCGCGAGGTCGATCAGGCGCCGCGCCGCGACGGGTCTGCTCGTCACCTGCCAGATCGTGCCACATCGCGCCGAGCACGTGGACGGGCCGGGCAACGGACAGGTGAACGGTCCACTCCGCCGCGCCCTGGGTGGCGATGGGACCGTGCAGGTTCAGTACCGCGTCACGGATTCGCTCATGTGCCCTTCCTCGCTGCTGGAGTGGATGTGCCGACGGCGGGTCGTGGTTCGGTGAGCGTGGTTACGAGTTCGTCGATCAGATTCTCGTCAACGGGTTGGCTGGTGGCAAGCATCCGGTRCCAGATGACGCCGAAGACGAGGTCAGCGGCGGTGCCAGGGGAAGGGACGGGTGGCAGCTCGCCGCGGGTCCGGGCCCGGTCGAGGATGATCCCGAGCGCGTCACGGCGGCGCTGCAAGAACGAGGAGCGGAACCGTCCCCGGAACTCCTCGTCGATCTGAGCGTGGGCCATCAGTGCGCGCAGTGCATCGGCTACCCVCTGGTCACGGCCCAGCCGGAAGCTAGCCGTGAGGAAGGCACGCAGGTCGGCGGTGTAACTGCCCTCGTCCGGGATGGGCACGTGCAGGTCGGCCTTGGTGGCCAGCGCGTCAAGCAGCACGTCGGCCTTGGACGGCCACCAGCGGTAGATCGTCTGTTTGCCCGCGCCGGAGCGGGCCGCGATGCCCTCGATCGTCAAGCCTGCGTAGCCAACCTCTCCCACGAGCTCGATCGCCGCGGCAAGGATGGCCAGCCGGCTCTCCTCGCTGCGCTTGCGTCCGGGTCGGACCGGGATGGGGTGGTCGGTCACGGAGGCATGCTATCGTCAATCCGATACGAGACGTAACGGTTCGATTTAGGAGATCACGTGAGCGAGCACACCGCGCTGGTCGTCGGGGGAACGTCTGGGATCGGGTTGGCCACCGCCCGGCGGCTGCAAGCCCTTGGCGCAACGGTCCACGTTGTCGGCCGCGGCAAGCAGCGGCTCGATGACGTCGCGGCCAGCGACCCGGAGCTGATCGTCCACCGGGCGGACGGCGGCAACCGTGCCGAGATCAGCGCCGTCATCGAGACGATCGGCCGAATCGACTGGCTGATCATCAGCCTCAGTGGCAGCGAAGGTTCGGGATCTGTCRCTGACCTGGACTTCGACATGCTCCGCCGAGCCTTCGACGCGAAGTTCTGGGCTCACCTCACCACCATCCAGGCGGCTGTGCCGCACCTCACAGCGACCGGCTCCATCACGTTGCTCGGCGCGATCACCGCCCGCGCCGGAATGCCAGGAACCGCAGGCATCGCAGCCCTCAACGGCGCCGTCGAGGCCCTGGTCAAGCCGCTTGCTATGGAACTCGCGCCGATCCGGGTCAACGGCGTCTCCCCCGGCCTGGTCGACACCCCCTGGTGGAGTGGCATACCCGACGAGGCCCGGAAGGCATACTTCGCCCAAGCCGCCCAGGCGCTCCCCACCCAGCGGATCGCGACCGCGGACGACATCGCCGAGGTCACCGTCGTCGCAGCCAYCAACGCCAACCTCACCGGCACAGTCATCGAGACCGACGGCGGGGCCCGTCTCGTGTCGATGGGCTGACCAGCCTTCCAACCCGTCAGCGACGTCYTCTGCCGACAGCCCCGCGTGCAACGCGTCCAGCAGTCGCGGGGCAGCACCAGCGCGATCCCGTCAGCGGTGGTTGGTCAGCAGCCGCTTGACCACCTGGTTAGACGGGCCGGCCTGGATGGTGCCCAGCTCCCGCAGCACGGCCCGCGACCAGCCATCGGGAAGATCGCCGGCCGCCGTGTCACCGCTCCGCAGGACGATGCGTGCGACGTTCTCGTTCGCCCGGTCGGCGGTCCGCACCTGGCCCGCCGTCGCTGGGCACGGTGGCACCCGCGCGGGGGTGTGTAAGAACAACGGCTCTGCCAAGATTCCGGTGGTGACAGGCCCGGTCCCGGGATGCCACGCGGAGCTCGGCATCCCGGGGTCATCCCCCGGCGGACATCGCGGCCCCGGGAACCGACCGATAGTCGGCKAACACGGTGGGCCGGTCAGGTGGCCGGTCAGGTGGCCGAGGTCTGCGCGAGCAGCCCCTCGAGCGCCGGGCCGACGATCCGCTTGAACATCCGTCGGGTCCGGGTCCGGTCCAGCATGCCGACCTCCAGGTTGGCGGCCGCGAGGACCCGCTCGCCGTTCTGCGGCAGGCCCGGGGGCACCCCGACGGTCAGGGCCTGCACCGCGACACGCAGCGCCTCGGCGAGCGGCTGGCCGTCCCGGTGATGCTCCTTCAGCGACGTCGTGACCTGCTCGGAGGCGCCACCGATCGCGACGAAACCCCGCTCGTCGGCGATCGACCCGTCATAGGTCAGCCGGTAGATCTGGTCGTCGGCGATCGAGGTGCCGACCTCGGCGACGACGATCTCGACCTCGTAGGGCTTGACGCTCTCGCTGAAGATCGCACCGAGGGTCTGCGCGTAGGCGTTGGCGAGCGCGCGGCTGGTCACGTCACGCCGGTCGTACATGTAGCCACGCGAGTCCATGAGGCGGATGCCCGCCGTCCGCAGGTTCTCGAACTCGTTGTACTTGCCGACCGCGGCGAACGCGATGCGGTCGTAGATCTCACTGATCTTGTGCAGGGTCGCCGACGGATTCTCGGCGACGAACAGGATCCCGTTCTCGTAGGTGAGGACGACGACGCTGCGACCCCGCGCGATGCCCTTGCGCGCGTACTCGGACTTGTCGCGGACCTGCTGTTCGGGGCTCGCGTATCCGAACGGCATGGTCACGTCAGCCTCCCGAGTTCGTCGAACGGTCCGCGATGATGGCCGTCACCACCGGTTCTATCTCATCGTCGGCATAGCGACGGTAGCCGTCCGCCGTCACGACCGCGACGATCGGGTACAGCTTGCGGATTACGTCCGGCCCGCCGGTCGCCGAGTCGTCGTCGGCGGCGTCGTAGAGGGCCTCGACGCTGATCCGGACGGCGTCGTCCTGGCTGAGATCGGACCGGAACCGCTTCTTCAGTGAACCCTTCGCGAACACCGAGCCCGAACCGATCGACTCGTACGTGCGTTCCTCCGACTTCGCCGCCGCGATGTCGTAGGAGAAGATCCGCCCTTTGCCCGTGTCGAGGTCGTACCCGGCGAACAGCGGGACGACGGCGAGGCCCTGCAGGGCCATCGGCAGGTTCCCCTTGACCATGGCCGCCAGCCGGTTGGCCTTCGCGTCCAGGCTCAGCGTCGACCCCTCGATCTTCTCGTAGTGCTCCAGCTCCACCTGGAACAGCCGGATCAGCTCGGCGCCGACCCCGGCGGTGCCGGCATACCCCACACAGGAGTAGTCGTCGGCGTGATGGACCTTCTCGACGTCCCGCTGAGCGATCATGTGCCCCTGTGTCGCGCGCCGGTCACCGGCCATGATCACGCCACCGGGAAACGCCACCGCCACGATCGTCGTGCCGTGCGCCACCTCGGTGACCGGCCCCGGCAGGCCACTCCGGGCCCCCGGCAGCAGGTGCGGCGCCGACCGCGACAGGAAATCGGCGAACGACGATGTTCCCGGCGTCATGAACACAGCCGGTAGGCGCCCGGCGGCCCCCAATGGATCAGCCACGCATCCCCCTTCCGATAGTCGGTCACGTGGGCCGCGCGCCCGGGGCGTCCCCGAGGCTCCCGGCCCGACGTTACAGATGAAGCACAACATAGGGCTATCGCCCCCCGAAGCTGGCGGGCAGGCCGGTCGAACGGGTCGGCCGGGTCGGCCGGGAAGGCGGTCACGGCCGCGCGTGCGGCCCGCCGACCTGCACCGGGGCACGCGGGCGGTGCGGGGCCGGACCCMCGCGGAACGCGGCCTCACCCGGCGGCGTCGACCCCGCCAGAGCTACCACCGCCGGGCGTCATCCACGGCGCCCGATACCGCCGGCTACCGGACCGCCGGCTACCGGACCGCCGGCTACCAGACGGCCGGCTACCAGACGGCCGTTACTGGCCGCCCTTCTGGACATAGCCCTTCACGAACTCCTCGGCGTTCTCCTCCAGGACGTCGTCGATCTCATCGAGCAGGGAATCGACGTCCTCGGACAGCTTCTCGTGCCGCTCCTTGAGGTCGGAGGCACTCGTGTCCTCGGTCRCGACGTCGTCGATCTCCTCCGCCCGACGGTCCGCGCGTTGCTGCCCRCCGCCGCTGTCCCTGGTGGCCATGAAGCCCTCCTTCGATCGCCTGGCGCGACACTATCCCGCCCCACCGACACCATCCGTTCGATCGGTGAGAGGTCCACTCCATCACGAACCAGCCGCTACGTCGCGACGTCCGCCCAGGGCGCAACGTGAACCTCCTGCCAGGGATCGGCGCCGGCTCTCCCGACCGGGATCGGCGCCGGCTTTCAGCGGCCGGCGAGCGCATCCACCAGATCACTCGCCGTGGGGCAGCGGGTGAGCAGCTCGCCCACGTGCGCCTTCGTGCCGCGCAGCGGCTCCAGCGTCGGCACCCGCTGCAACGAGTCCCGACCGATGTCGAAGATGACCGAGTCCCAGGACGCGGCGGCGACCTGCTGCGGGTAGRGCGCGAGGCAGCGGCCCCGGAAGAAGGCGCGGGTGTCCTCAGGAGGCTCGGTCATCGCCCGGGTGACCTCCTCCTCGCTGACGACGAGATCGAACCGGCCCCGGGCCACCAGGCGGTTGTAGAGGCCCTTGTCCGGACGGACGTCGTGGTACTGCAGGTCGACGAGCTCCAGCCGCGGCGAGTCCCAGGCCAGGCCGTCCCGCGACCGGTAGCCCTCCAGGATCGACAGCTTCGCGACCCAGTCAAGCTCGCGGACGCAGCTCATCGGGTCGACCTCGAGGCGGCCGAGGATCGACTCCCAGCGGGAGAGCACGTCGGCGGTCTGGCTGTCGACGTCGGCACCGAACCGGTCCTCGACGTACTTGCGGGCCTGCTCGAAGTACTCCATCTGCAGCTGCACCGCGGTCATCCGACGACCGTCGCGCAGAGTAACCAGATGCTTGAGGGAGGGATCGTGCGAGATCGCCCGCAGCGCCGCCACGGGCCCGTCCACCGACAGGTCCGCGGTGAACCAGCCGTCCTCGATCATCGAGAGGACCAGGGAGGTCGTTCCCACCTTCAGGTAGGTGGCGACCTCGCTCATGTTCGCGTCGCCGATGATGACGTGCAGCCTGCGGTACTTCTCCGGGTCGGCGTGCGGCTCGTCCCGGGTGTTGATGATGGGCCGCTTCAGCGTGGTCTCGAGCCCCACCTCGACCTCGAAAAAGTCGGCCCGCTGGCTGATCTGGAACCCCGGCTCCCRGCCGTCGACACCGATCCCGACCCGCCCGGCCCCGCAGACGACCTGACGGGAGACGAAGAACGGGGTGAGGTTACGGACGATCTCCCCGAAGGGCGTCGACCGTGCCATCAGGTAGTTCTCATGGCATCCGTACGAGACGCCCTTGTTGTCGGTGTTGTTCTTGTAGAGGTAGACCGGCTTGGAGCCGGGCACGGACAACGCCCGGCGGGCGGCCTCGGCCATCACCCGCTCCCCGGCCTTGTCCCACAGCACGGCGTCGCGAGGGTTGGTGACCTCGGGCGAGGAGAACTCCGGGTGCGCATGATCGACGTAGAGCCGCGCCCCGCTGGTCAGGATGACGTTGGCCAAGCCGAGATCGTCCTCGTTGGCCGGGGCGCTCGGATCGACCGCCGGCTCGCGGGGCAGTTCGAAGCCYCGGGCGTCGCGCAGCGGTGACTCCTCCTCGAAGTCCCATCGGGCGCGGCTACCCGGCGCCGACGTTCGACTGGCATACGAGTTCACCACCAACGACGAAGCCAACATCTGATTGGTGTTCGGCTGACCGGGCACCGATACGCCGTACTCGGTCTCGATCCCCATGATCCGACGCGCGCTCACTCTGCAAGCGTAGGTGCTACACGGGCGGTCGGTTAGCCGGACGTCTGCCTTGTTTGCTCTGGGCCGCTCGGGATGACACGTCCGCAGCCACGCCTATCGTCAGAATTCGGTGGCGACACGGTAGTCCGACCGACCGGCGTCCACCGCGGATGCGGGCGGGAGGATACACCCAGGGGTGCCAGTGCCGCGATGCCCAACGCAACGCCGCGATGCCACCCAGAGCACCGCCGTGACCCCGGGGCCGAGTGACCCCGGGGTCACGGCGGTGGCACGTGTCCCGCCGTTGGGCGGAACACGGGACCCGAGCCCCTTACAGATAACGGCCGTTACAGGTACTACTGCGACCGTTACAGGTACTGGCCGGTGTTCGCGATCGTGTCGATCGAACGGCCGGCCTCGGTACCCTTCGTTCCGGTGACGAGCGTGCGGATGTAGACGATCCGCTCGCCCTTCTTCCCGGAGATCCGGGCCCAGTCGTCCGGGTTGGTCGTGTTCGGGAGGTCCTCGTTCTCCTTGAACTCGTCCATGCAGGCGGCKAGCAGGTACTGCATGCGCAGCCCCTTCTGCCCGCCCTCGATGTGCTCCTTGACCGCCATCTTCTTGGCMCGGGCGACGATGTTCTCGATCATCGCGCCGKAGTTGAAGTCCTTGAAGTACAGGACCTCCTTGTCGCCGTTGGCGTAGGTCACCTCGAGGAAGCGGTTCTCCTCGCTCTCCGCGTACATCCRCTCGACCACGCGCTGGATCATGGCCTGAACGGTCGCCTCCCGGTTACCGCCGAACTCGGCCAGGTCATCCGGGTAGAGCGGCAGCTCCGGCACGACGTACTTGGCGAAGATGTCCCGAGCCGCCTCGGCATCGGGCCGCTCCACCTTGATCTTCACGTCGAGCCGAYCCGGCCGCAGGATCGCCGGATCAATCATGTCCTCGCGGTTGGACGCGCCGATCACGATGACGTTCTCGAGCTGCTCGACGCCGTCGATCTCGCTGAGCAGCTGCGGGACGATCGTGTTCTCCACGTCCGAGGACACCCCCGAGCCACGGGTCCGGAAGATCGAGTCCATCTCGTCGAAGAACACGATCACCGGCATTCCCTMGGACGCCTTCTCACGCGCCCGCTGGAACACCAGCCGGATCTGCCGCTCGGTCTCGCCGACGAACTTGTTGAGCAGCTCGGGACCCTTGATATTCAGAAAGAACGCCCGACCGGTGCCCTGGCCGCCGGTCTTCGCCTCGACCTTCTTGGCCAGCGAATTGGCGACCGCCTTGGCGATCAGYGTCTTGCCGCAGCCGGGCGGGCCGTAGAGCAGCACACCCTTCGGTGGCTTGAGCTGATGCTCCCGGTAGAGCTCCTTGTACAGGAACGGCAGCTCGACCGAGTCCCGGATCGACTCGATCTGGCTCTTCAGGCCGCCGATCTGTTCGTAGCCGATGTCGGGAACCTCTTCGAGGACGAGCTCCTCGACCTCGGACTTGGGAATCCGCTCGAAGGCGTAGCCGGAACGGGACTCGATCAACAACGAGTCCCCGGACCGGATCGGTCCATCGAGAAGCGGCTGGGCCAGCATGACCACCCGCTCCTCGTCGGTGTGACCGAGCACCAGCGCCCGGTCCCCACCCTCGAGGACCTCTTTGAGTAGGACGATCTCACCYTGCCGCTCGAACGCGCGCGTCTCGACCACGTTCAGCGCCTCGTTGAGCATGACCTCCTGGCCGGGCAAGAGATCACTGATGTTGACGCTCGGCGACACGGTCACCCGGAGCTTTCTGCCCTGAGTGAACACGTCGACGGTGCCGTCTTCGTAGGAGGAGACGARGATCCCGTAGCCGCTGGGCGGCTGCGCGAGCCTGTCGACCTCCTCCTTCAGGGTGACGATCTGGTCTCGCGCCTCGCGGAGAGTCGCGACGAGCCTGTCGTTCTGTCCCGTGACAGCCGACAACTCCGCCTGGATCTCCGCGAGCCGTTCCTCCAGCACCCTGAGCTGCCTGGGCGATTCGGACAACTTACGCCGCAGCATGGCCACTTCCTCTTCCAGGAAGGCGACCTGCGTCGTGAGCTCGTGTGTTTCCTTCTCGTACGCCGACCGCCGTGATTCGGCATCACCTGGACGACCCGTGCTCCCATCGGAGCCAGAGCCCGAACGGGGACCGGACACTGCGCCTCCACCTCCCCCGTGCTGACCGGGACGCACCMACACTACCGTTGTGACCGCCGCTGGCAGGCCGGTCGGGCAAGGACGATCCAGCTTTGCCGTAAACAGCGGGTTACGGTGCCATGCTGACAGAAGATCGGAGCCCTGTGGCAACTCCAGCGAAGCCGGGCGTTTCGGCAGACCTGCGGGTGCGGGTCGACCAGGATGCCTGCACCGGCGACGGTCTGTGCGCGCAACTCGCTCCCGCCGTCTTCGAGTTCGACGTCGACGGTCTGGCCTACGTCAAGGACAGCGCGGGCGAGCTGCAGACGCAGCCCGGCGCCTACGTCCCGGTGCCGCTGCCGCTCGTCGACGCGGTGGTCGACGCGGCCGACGAGTGTCCGGGGACGTGCATCTACGTGGAACGCCCCGACGGCACGCTGGAGGCCGGCGGGCCCGTCGGCTGACGATGGGCCCGGYCGGCCGGCACACTCGCGACCACGGCCTGCCCCATGGGACCCCATGGGAATGGCCTGCCCCATGGGACCCCATGGGATACGTCACATCGGCTGGATCGTCGCCGACCCTGGGTCGGCGTCCCGGGATCGGTCGGTCTCGGCCCTGGGCTCGGTCTCGGCCCTGGGCTCGGGGGCGGTCTCGGAGGCGGGATCGATCCCGATCGGCGCGCCCTTCGCCGGCCGGCGGCGGCGCACCGGAGGAGTGACCCCCTCGGCGAGGCGCCGCGCGGTCACCAGGAAACCGGTGTGGCCGACCATGCGGTGGCCAGGCCGYACGGCCAGACCCTCGACGTGCCAGTCCCGCATTATCGACTCCCACGCCGCGGGCTCCGTGAACGTGCCGTGCGCCCGTAGCGTCTCGACGATCCGGGAAAGCTGGGTGGTGGTAGCGACGTAGGCACAGACCACCCCGCCGGGCACCAGCGCCGCGCTGACGGCGTCAACGACCTCCCAGGGCGCGAGCATGTCGAGGACGGCCCGGTCGACGTCACGCTCGGTTGTCTCGGCCAGCTCCCCGACCAGCACGGTGTGGGCGGGATGCGGGCCGCCGAAGAACGCCTCGATGTTGCGCCGGGCAATCTCGGCGAAGTCCGCGCGCCGCTCGTAGGAGACCAGACGCCCGCAGTCGCCGATGGCACGCAGCAGCGAGCACGACAGCGCCCCGGACCCGACGCCGGCCTCCAGCACCCTGGCGCCCGGGAAGATGTCCGCGTAGGTGACGATCTGCGCCGCGTCCTTGGGGTACACCACGGTCGCCCCGCGCGGCATGGACAGCACGAAGTCGACGAGCAGCGGGCGCAGCGCCAGGTAGTCGGTACCACCCGTGCTGGTGACGACGATCCCCTCCGGCCGGCCGAGCAGGGCGTCGTGCTCGACGGCTCCCCGGTGGGTGTGAAACTGCCTGCCCGGTTCGAGGACGACGGTGTGCCGGCGCCCCTTGGGATCAGTCAGCTGCACCCGGTCACCCTTGGTGAACAGGCCTCGGCGATGAGCGGCGCCGGTCGGAGGCGGAGCGTAACCGCCGGCCAGGGACGGCACCTGCCCCGGGGACACCGACTCGTCGGGCGGGGCGCTCACCGGGACGCCACCATGCGGGCGGCGGCGGCCGGATCGATACGGGCGACGAGATCCACCATCGCGAGCACGCCGACCGGGCGGCCCGCCTGCTTGACGAGGTACTCCGACGCCGGCACCCGCTGCACGGCCGCCAGCAGGGCCTCGCCTTCCAGATCGGCGTCGAGGACCATGCCGGGCGAGATCACCCGACTCACTTCATCCACGGTCATCCAGGGTCTCCGATGCTCCGGCAGCGCGTCGACCGCGGAGCCATTCATGATCTTCAGGGGGCTGCCGTCACGGTCGATCACCGCGACGGCGGTGGCGCCGACCTCCTGAGCTCGCCGCAGCGCCTCCGCCAGCGGAACGGCACCCTCGACGGGCAGCGTCCGGCGCGCAAGGCGACCGGCGCACAGGCCGGGCAGCCGCTCCCGCACCTGCGCGGCGCGCAGCGACTGGTAGGCCGCGAACGCGAGGAAGCCCGCCAGAGCATAGGTGTACACCATGCCGATGCCGTCGGAGGTCGACGCACCCCAGACGACCAGGYCGGCGGCGACGACGAACCCGCCGTAGGCACCGGCCCGCAGCCCCCGCAGCTTGTCGCGCGTCAGACCCCACACCGCGGCGACGACCACCCGTCCACCGTCCAGCGGGAGGCCCGGTGCCAGGTTGAAGAGGAACAACGCGGCGTTGATGAGTCCGAGATCGTGCAGGACCGCGGCGGCGTCGCTGGTGTCGTCGAGGCCGAGCAGGCCGAGGTGACAGCCGGCGGCCAGCACCCCGTTGACCGCCGGGCCGACGAAGGCGATCAGGAACTCGCGGCCGGCGCTGCGGGGCTCCGGCTCGAACTCGGTGAACCCGGCGAAGCCGTGCAGGGTCACGGACCGCACGGTGTGACCGAACGCCAGCGCCGTCAGAGCGTGACCGATCTCGTGGGCGAGCAGGGAGGCCAGGAAGCCGATAGAGATCAACGAGGAGAGCGCGAGGATCCGCCCGTCGGACGCCAGCGGCAGCCGGTCGCGGATCGAGCCGGAGAGCAGGTAGGCGACGAGGACGGCGARGACGAGGGCGAACGGCGAGATGACGATGGGAACACCGCGGATCCGCCCGACCGGCACGCCGGGGGGTCGCTCACTCGGAGCCTGCCCCRCCGGGCCCGCGCCGCCGTGGGCGCTCGAACCCGCGCCGCTCGAACCCGCGCCGCCCGAACCCGCGCCGCCGTGCTGATCCGCCATGGATCCGATGCTACGGACCATACCCCGACCCGTCGTCCGGGACCGAGTGGCGAAGATGTCGGTAGGGGGATCTAGGGTCCAGGACATGACCTCGACGCAGCGCTCTCCTGCCATCCCGGGATCGGTGGCGTCGGCCGCACCCCGGCCGTTGATCGGTTCGCTGTCACCGTCGCGGGCGGCGGACTTCGTCAACTGTCCGTTGCGCTACCGGTTCCGGGTCGTCGACCGGCTCCCCGAGCCGCCGAGCGAGGCCGCGACCCGCGGGACCGTGGTGCACGCGGTCCTGGAGAAGCTGTTCGATCTCCCGGCGTCCCGGCGTACCCTGCAGGCCGCGCGGGAGCTGGTCGAGCCGGCCTGGGATACGGTGCGCGCCCGCGAGCCGGCGGTCGAGGCGCTGTTCGGTGGCCGCGACGAACTGGCGGCGTGGTTGGAGTCGGCCCGCGAACTGCTCGCCGGATACTTCGCGCTGGAGGATCCGTCACGGCTGGCGCCGGTGGCCCGCGAGCTGTACGTCGAGCACGTGCTCGACTCCGGCCTGCGGCTGCGGGGCTACCTGGACCGGCTTGACGAGGCGACCACGGCGCAGGGACCCGCCCTGCGGGTGGTCGACTACAAGACCGGCCGCTCGCCCGGCCCGGCGTTCGAGAGCTCGGCGATGTTCCAGATGAAGTTCTACGCCCTGCTGCTCTGGCGGATCCGTGGGGTGATCCCGCGCGAGCTGCGGCTGTACTACCTCGGTGACCGCACCTGGCTGCGGGCCACCCCCGACGAGGCCGACCTGCGGGCCGCCGAGCGACGGATCGAGGCCCTGTGGGCGGCGATCGACCGCGCGCACCGCACCGGGGACTGGCGCGCCACCCCGAACAGACTGTGTTCCTGGTGCGACCATCAGGCTCGATGCCCAGCCTTCGGCGGCACCCCACCACCGCTACCGCAGCAGACATCCGCGGTGCCGCTCGACGAGACCGCCCCCACCGTCTGCGAGGCGGACGGCTGATGGCGGTCTTCAGGCCGGACCCCGTCCGGACCCCGTTCCCCGCGGACAGCCCGTTTACGGTGCCGGCATCCTCAGCTCGCCGGCGGCGGTGGCTCCACCGGGCGTCCTCGGAGGCATGCCATATCGCCCGATCACCAAAAGTAATATTGGTCGGACCTTCAATACTGCCGGCGGTACAGTCAGCGACGGCAAGATGCCGATCATCGTTCGGTCGTTGGGGAGATCGACCACGGTAGCCGAACAGCCGTCCCAGGTCAGTCGGGGCCGAGCGCAGGCAGGGCAGGCACGACGTGTCGAGAGGGACCGTGTCGAGAGGGACACGGCGCGCCGCGAGGGAGAGGACATCACGATGGCCCGACGGACCGGATCGTCCCGAGGCGGGAAGCGGGGCGCGGTCGCGGGCAGCCCGCCCGGCCGAGAGGACCGCGGGTCGCGGCCCGGCGAGTACGGTGCCGGCCGTGACGGCCGGGTTCCCGAGCACCCGGGCGGCCGGCGAGAAGACGGACCGGACGCCGCACCCGCGGCCCGCGCCGCCAGGCTGACGAAGGTCTACGGCTCCGGTGACACCACCGTCACGGCACTGCGCGAGATCGACCTGGCCTTCCCCCGCGGCCGATTCACCGCGATCATGGGGCCGTCCGGGTCGGGGAAGTCGACGCTGATGCACTGCCTGGCCGGGTTGGACACGGTCACCCGGGGACGGGTCTTCATCGGCAACGTGGACCTGTCCCGRCTGTCCGACAAGCAACTGACCCGGTTGCGTCGCGACCGCATCGGGTTCATCTTCCAGCAGTTCAACCTGCTGCCCACGCTGACCGCGGCCGAGAACATCACGCTGCCGTTGAGCATCGCCGGGCGTTCGCCGGATCGGGCCTGGATGCGCACCGTCATCGACGCGGTCGGTCTCGCACCGCGGTTGAAGCACCGGCCGAGCGAACTCTCGGGCGGTCAGCAGCAACGGGTCGCCTGTGCGCGGGCCCTGGTCACCCGGCCGGAGATCATCTTCGCCGACGAGCCGACCGGCAACCTTGACTCCCGGTCGGGAGCCGAGGTGCTGTCGTTCCTGCGTGACTCGGTCTCCGAACTCGGGCAGACGATCGTCATGGTCACCCACGACGCGACGGCGGCGTCCTACTCGGATGAAGTGATCTTCCTTGCCGACGGTCGACTCGTTGACGCGATCGCGAACCCGACCGCGGAGGAGGTGCTGGACCGGATGAAGCACCTCGACGCCGCCGCGGGCGGCTTGGCGGCCGACGGCGAGATCGCCGACGACCGGGACGACCATAACGACACCGACGGTCGCTACGGGCCTGCCGGTGACTACGACGACTACGCCTACCCGGACCAGGCCTACCCGGACCAGGCCTACCCGGACCAGCCGACCTACGGGCGAGACGAGCACGATCCCTACCAGGGCCACTACCCGGAGCGGCGCACCGGCCAGTTCGAGGCGATCCCCGCCCCGGACCTCGGGCCCGACGCCGGTGGGCAGCCGGCGTCAAGGCGGGTCGGCGGCACGCGCCACGGSGAGGAGTACTACTCCGGCCGCTCCCACCACCGGCCGGTGCCGAGGCCTGGCGGCGGGCCTCCGCTCACCGACCCCGGCCGTGTCGACGGCGGGGGGGACAGTTACCACCCGGACGGCACGGAGCCGGCGGGCTGGGCCTGAGCCGATGCTGCGCGCCACCCTCAAGAGTCTGCTGGCCCGCAAGGTCCGGCTGGTGCTCTCCATGCTGGCGGTCGTCGCCGGGGTGAGCTTCGTGACCGGGACCCTGGTCCTGACCGACACCCTCAACCGGACGTTCGACACCCTCTTCGCCGACATCAACAAGAACGTCAGCGTCGCCGTGCGCTCGGTCAACGCCATCGACCCGACGAGCGACGTCGGCCGCCCTCCGCTGCCGGCCTCGCTCGTCTCCACCGCCGCCGGAGTGGACGGGGTGCGGGTGGCGGTCGGCAAGGTCAACGGCCAGGCCGTCCTCGTCAACCCGGCCACCGGCAAGCCCTCGAACACCAACGGTGCGCCGGGGATCGGTATCAACTGGACCGGGGGTCAGCCCACCTCGGCGGAGGAGATCGCCGAGGGTCGCCCGCCCGGCCCCGGAGAGATCGTCGTCGACCGGGCGACCGCGAAGAAGCTCCATCTGTCGCTCGGGGCAAAGATCTCGGTGCAGACCAAGGGTCCGCCCGCGCGGTACACCCTGGTCGGCACCTTCCGGATCGGCGGTCAGGACAGTCTCGGGGGCGCCGCCGTCACCGCGTTCGACACCGCCACCGCCCAGCGGGTCCTGCTCGCGCCCGACCGGTTCAGCGCGATCCACCTGGCCGCCGGGCCCGGCCTGACCCAGGAGGAGCTGCGGGCCCGGGTCGCCGCCGCACTCCCACCGGGTGTCGAGGCGATCACCGGCAGGCAGTTGGCGGACGAGAGCGCCAGCGCTGTGCAGAACGCCGTCAGCGGCTTCTCCACCTTTCTGCTGATCTTCGCCGCCATCTCGGTCTTCGTTGGCGCCTTCATCATCTTCAACACCTTCACGATGCTCGTCGCCCAACGGGTGCGGGAGCTGGCCCTGCTGCGAGCAATCGGGGCGAGCAAACGTCAAGTCMAGGTGTCCCTGCAGGTCGAAGCGGCACTGGTCGGCTTCGCCGGGGCCACTGTCGGCCTGGTGTCCGGCGCGGGGCTCGCGCTGCTGCTGCGCGTCGCCGTCGGTGTGTTCGGCGTGGCGCTGCCCAGCGGTGCGCTGGTCTTCCGCCCCCGCACCGTCGTGATCGCCTACGCCGTCGGCGTGCTCATCACCGCCGCGGCGGCGTTCGTGCCGGCCCGCAAGGCCGCGTCGGTGCCACCGATCGCGGCGATGCGGGAGACCTACGTGCTGCCGACCCGCTCGCTGCGCTCCCGGGCGATCGCCGGGTCGGTGCTCACCGCGCTCGGCATCGTCCTGCTGATCCTCGGCACCGCCTCGGCGGGCAAGCCGGGAGCCACCGCCGTCGGGGTGGGCGCGGCGGGGATCTTCCTCGGCGTCGCCACCCTCTCACCGCTGCTGTCCGGACCGATCACCCGGGTCCTCGGCGCACCGTTGGCGAGGATGTTCGGGGCCACCGGCCGACTCGGYCGGGAGAACGCGATGCGCAACCCGCGCCGGACCGCCTCCACCGCCTCCGCGTTGATGATCGGACTCGCCCTGGTCAGCGCCTTCTCCGTGCTCGGACAGTCGATCAAGGAGTCGGTGCGGGAGACGGTGTCGAACAGCCTCGGTGCCGACTTCTACCTGACCCCGCAGAACTTCGGGCAGGGATTCAGCGGTGAGGTGGCTCGCGAGCTGGCCGGCAAGCCCGGCATCGAGATCGCCACGGGTCTTCGGGGCGGCCTGGTGAAGATCTCCGGGCAGAGCTCCCAGGTGCTGGCCGGCGACCCAGCGGGCCTGGTCAAGATGCTGGCCATCAAGGAGGTGACCGGTGACGTCCACGCCCTCGGCGACGGCACGATCCTGGCCGAGGACTCCACCGCCGCGGACCACCAGCTACGGGTGGGGCAGAAGGTCCCGGTCACCTTCGCCGACGGCCGCGCGGAGCTGACTCTGGTGGGCACCTACAAGAAGAGCCAGGTGGCCGGCAAGTGGATCATCTCCACGAGCGAGTTCGCMCGGCACTCCACCGATGACCTCGACCTGTTCGTCCTGGTGAAGAGGGCGAGCGGGGCGGACCCGGCGATGGTCCGGGCCGAGATCGCCACGGTGGTCAAGTCGTTCGCCACGGTGGAGGTCCGGGACCAGTCCGAGTTCGTCGCACAGCAGGAGAAGCAGGTCGACCAGCTGCTCGGGTTCATCTACGTGCTGCTGGMCCTGGCGGTCATCATCGCACTGTTCGGTATCGTCAACACCCTGGCGCTCTCGGTAATCGAACGGACCCGGGAGATCGGTCTGCTGCGTGCGGTCGGCATGACGCGGTCGCAGATGAGGCTGATGGTCATCCTTGAATCAGTGATCATCTCGGTCTTCGGAGCCGTGCTGGGCGTCGTCGTCGGGAGCATCTTCGGCTGGGCGCTGAYGAAGGCGCTGGCCTCCCTGGGAATCAGCACGTTCGCCTACCCGGTACGGACGATCCTGCTCGTGGTCCTCACCGGGGCGATCCTCGGCGTGCTCGCCGCTGTCTTCCCCGCCCGGCGCGCCGCTCGCATGGACGTCCTGCGCGCCATCTCCGCCGTCTGACCCACCCAACCCCACACCCCCTCCGACGCCGTTCGGGGGACCTACGCCCGGTCTTCGCCCCCAAAACCGTGCCTTACTCCCCCAAGCTCGTATCCAGGGCGGCTGGGGCGAAGGGACGGGCTGAGGCGGGGGGTGGTGAGGGACTCCATAAGGTCCGGGGTGACGTCGTGCAGGCTCGCCAGGAGCGCCGCAAGCCCGGCGGGCACCGGCTCGCCGCGAGYCGCGACGCCCGAGGCCTCCAAGGCCTCCAAGGCCCCCGAGGCCCCCGAAGCCCCCGAAGCCCCCGAAGCGGTCAGGTCGAGCAGATCCGGCATGGACGGGATCATGATGGTCGCGCACCCGGCCGCCACCCCGGCGCGCGCTCCCGACGGGCTGTCCTCCAAGACGACGCAGCGAACCGGGTCGACGCCGAGCACCCGGGCGGCGGTCAGGTAGGGCTCCGGGTCCGGCTTGCGGCGAGTGACCTCATCGCCGGCGACCGTCACGGCGAAGAACTCGTCACCGACGACGTGCAGCACCGGCTCCATCAGGTCGCGGAAGGACGAGGAAACCAGCGCGGTCGGGACACCCGCCGCTCGCAGCGCGACGAGCAGCTCCACCGCCCCGGGCTGCGGGACGATCGCACCGGGCTCGCGGAACAGCTCGGCGGAGCGGCGCAGCAGGAACTCCGCCGTCGGCGCCACGTCGGACGCCGGCCGGCCGAGCATCGACACCATGAGCGGCACGGCGGTGTCGATGCCGTGGCCGATCATGGCTCGTTTCATCGCCGGGGTGAACTCGCCGCCCAGCCGCGCCGCCGCCTCGTGCTCGGCGATGGTCCAAATCGGCTCGGTGTCAACGAGCRGGCCATCCATGTCGAAGAAAACCGCCGCAAGGCTCCCCACGTCCACTCCTAGCTCAGGTAGCTCGGTAGCTCAGGGTCGTCCGGCCGCACGGTGCCCGGTTGACCGCACGGTGCCTACGTGGCCGCGAAGTACTTCGCCTCCGGGTGGCACAGGATGATCGCCGAGGTGGACTGCTCCGGCACGAGCTGGAACTCCTCGGCGCGCGACGGGYCGTCRCCGTCMTCGAAATTCACCGAGTCGAGGCAGAGGCTGGCCGCCTGCAACAGGGGGCCCATGGCGCCGTCGGCCACCAGCACACGCTCGGTCAGGACGGACACCAGATCACCGCGCACTGGCCAAGAGTACCGGGACGGGTTTCTCCTACCACCGGTACGGTTTACCCTCCCGTCCGGACGCCTCCGAGGATGTCGGCCACGGGCACGACGGTGATCACGGTACGGTGATCACAGCATGGTGATGATTGCGGGGTGGGAATGCCGGACGCGTCCCGGCGGGTTGCCCACGGCACGGTCGCGGGTGGCACGGTCGCGGGTGGCACGGTCGCGGATGGCACGGTCGGGGTGGCACAGCTGCGGGAACGGAGGCGTGACGTCGGACCGCGCGGGTGTGCTCGGCGCGGCGGTCCGCACAAACACGGGCTGGGGCACGCCGGTCCGGCGGCGGCCCTGGGCCGGGCCGTTCGCATTCCCGCGACGGCGGGTATCCGTTCAGAGCCGATACGGTGCAGCCACCGCATCGATCCGGAATGGATGTCCGATCCGCCCGGGTCTAGCGCCATCGAGAGACCGAGGAAAGGCGTTCCCACGAGAACATCGGCAGACTGGACCAGCGTAGGTTCCCCGTGGACGACCAGTGGTCGTCCGCGGGTCACCGGCTCACGGGCCATAAGGGAGGCTGACGTCACGCATGTCGGCTCTGGGCAGGAGTCGTCTCCGTGAGGACGTACCGTTGCACTGTCACGGGGGCAGTGGGCCGCCGCGGGGCGGCAGGAGGTGGTAGGTGATCGAGTTCTCCGGCGTCGGTCAACTACGGTCGCCGGTCGTAGTAGCCGCCTTCGAAGGGTGGAACGACGCGGCCGATGCCTCGTCCGCCRCCGTCGAGCATCTGGAGACCGCCTTCAAGGCCCGTGTCATCGGTGCTATCGACCCCGACGACTACTACGACTTCCAGGTGAACCGACCGACGGTGAGCGGGACCGACGGGGCCTCCCGGAAGATCTCGTGGCCGACCACCCGCCTGTCGGTGGCGCGGCCGCCGAAGTCCGAGACGGACCTGGTGCTGATCCGCGGGCTGGAACCGAACATGCGCTGGCGTGGGTTCACCGACGAGCTGATCGAGGCCGTCCACGCCCTCGGCAGCGACATGGTGATCTCCCTCGGGGCGCTGCTCGCTGACTCGCCGCACACCCGGCCGGTCCCGATCAGCGGAACCGCCGGGGACGCGGCGACGGCTGCCCGACTCGGGCTGGAGCCGTCCCGTTATGAGGGGCCGACCGGCATCGTCGGCGTCTTCGGGGAGGCATGCGCACGGGCCGAGCTCGCCTCGGTGTCGTTCTGGGCGGCGGTGCCGCACTACGTGGCTAACCCGCCCTGTCCCAAGGCGACCCTCGCGCTGCTGCGCCGAGTGGAGGACCTGCTGGACATCGAGATCCCGCTGGGTGATCTTCCCGAGCGGGCGAAGGCGTGGGAACGGCAGGTGGACGAGCTCGCCGCCGGGGACACCGAGGTCGCCGAGTACGTCCGTTCGCTGGAGTCACGCGAGCCCGAGACGGCGCTGCCCGAGGCCAGTGGGGACGCAATCGCCCGGGAGTTCGAACGGTACCTGCGCCGTCGCGGCCAGTAAAGGCCGGTAAGAGAGCCGGCTCGGTAGAAGAATCGGTAGAAGAAGGAAAGGGGGCGAGGGTACGCCCGGGYCGGGAGCCCAGGGCGCACCCCGCACCTCCACCGGGCCACCCTTCTCCTCGACGATCTCGCTACTCCTCGACGATCTCGGCGTCGATGATGTCCTCGTCGGCGCCACGGCGGAACGGCACGTTCGCCGAGTTCGTGACCGGTTCGCGCGGAGTGGGCGGGGTGTGGGATTCCGCGTCCGCGACGTCGGCCTGACGATGCCGGCCCGGGGAACGCCGCCCCGGGCCGGCGACGCGACCGGTCGCCCACGCGGTCTCGGAAAGATCCGACGCTCCCGCACCGCCCGCGGGGACCGCACCGCCCGCGGGAAAACCGGCAGGACCGGCTCCGCCCGGCGTCCCAGACGTGCCCGACGTCGTCGGCGCGGCCGCACCCGCCCGGGCCAGGTCGGTGACCGCCCGGTCCACCTCGTCGGAGGCCAGGACCCCCCGCAGGCGCAGCATCGCGCCGATGATCTCACCCTGCTGGTGACGCAGCGCCTCGAGCGAGGCGGTGCACCGGGCGATCTCCACCTCCAGCTCGGCATGCCGCTCCCGGGCGAGCCGGCGGCTCTCCTCCACGGCGTCGAGGAGGAGCTTCTCGGCCTGTTCCCGAGCCTCCCGCACGATCGGGTGGTTCGCCCCGGCGTCCTCGATCACCTCTTCCAGCGCCGCCTCCGCGATCTGGCGGGCGCCCGTGACGATCTCCTCGGCCTCCTGCTGGGCGATGGTCAGCATCTGGCCGATCCGACCGCCGGCCTGCGCGGCCAGGCCCTCGACGCCCATGTTCGCGCTGCGGGCCCGCTCGTGCTTCAGGGCGCTTTCGGCCGCGGCCGCGCGCGAGGTCACCTGGCTGGCGTAACGCCACAGCGTGGCCAGGTAGTCGTCGACCTGATGAGGGTCGTAGCCATGCGCGACCTCGTCGAAGGCGGGCCGTTCGGTCGCTGCCCCGGGATCCACCCGGCGATGGTGAGCTCCCATCCTCAGCTCCCTCTGGGTCTGACGGGTTCAAGGTCTACGCCCAGCAGTGTGTCAACGAGGCGCCGCACGAGTGCGGGCGCCTCCCCCCAGGCGGGCACGTCACCGCCAGAACCGCGAACCGGACCCCCCTGATGGGTGGGATCCGGGCCCGCACCGGCGGAGCCGCCCGCATCAGCGAGCGCGGCGCCGACCCAGGCGTCCACCGCGGCGACGGCACCCGGGGCGTCGAGGTCGTCGGCGAGCCGCTCACGCACGGYGGCGAGCAGTCCCATGGCGTCAGGCCCGGTGGGCAGGGCGACGGCGGCCCGCCACCGGTTCATCCGGTCCACGGCGTCGTCGAGCAGGCCCGGCGTCCACTCCCAGTCCTCGGTGTGCCGATGATCGAGCAGGGCCAGCCGCAGGGCCGCCGGATCCACCCCGGCCCGGCGCAGCCGGGAGACGAACTCCAGGTTGCCCCGCGACTTCGACATCTTGTGGCCGTCGAGGCTCACCATCGCGGTGTGCACGTAGCTGCGGGCGAACGGCCGGATGCCGGCGGCGACCTCGGCGTGCGCCGCGCTGCACTCGTGGYGCGGAAAGCTCAGGTCGGTTCCGCCACCCTGGATGTCGATGACCCCGCCGAGATAGTGGCGGGCGATGGCGGAGCACTCGATGTGCCAGCCGGGCCGGCCGGGGCCGAACGGCGAGGGCCAGGACGGCTCGCCGGGGCGGTGGGCGCGCCACAGCAGCGGATCGAGGGGGTCCTTCTTGCCGGTCCGGCGCGGGTCACCCCCGCGCTCGGCGCAGATCGCCAGCATCTCGGCCCGGCTGAGATGCGAGATCTCCCCGAAGGCGGGTGCGGTGGCGATCGAGAAGTACAGGTCGTCGTCGACCTGGTAGGCCGCGCCCCGGTCGACGAGCTCCACCACCATGTCGACGATCATCGGGATGGCCTCGACCACCCCGACGTAGGCGTCCGGCGCCAACATCCGCAGCGCGGTCATGTCCTCGCGGAACAGGTCGATCTCCCGGTCGGCGAGGGCCCGCCAGTCCAGCCCGTCACGGGTGGCTCGCTCAAGCAACGGGTCATCGACATCCGTTACGTTCTGTACATAGTGGACGTGATGCCCGGCGTCTCGCAGCACACGCTGCGCGAGGTCGTAGGTGAGGTAGGTGAAGGCATGCCCCAGATGCGTCGCATCATAGGGCGTGATGCCACACACATACAGCCTTGCGGTGACGGCCGGCGCCAACTCGCGTACGCTCGACGTGGYCGTATCGAAGATCCTCAGTGGCTTCCCGTGACCGGGAAGAGAACGTATCGGAGGAGATGGCCACGCCTGCATGCGTGTCAGAGTAACCGCGAACCGACTCTCCGGCGGGCACAAGGAGAGTAACCGCAGCGTAGCCGACAGCATCCCAAGCCGATCCACCTCGGGTCACCGACGGTGACATCCCATGTTCTCCCGCACCTGTATCCGCACCGGTGACCCGCCCAGAACCGGAACCCGCTCAGAACCGGAACCCGCTCAGAACCGGAACCCGCTCAGAACGGCGGCCAGGGGATCGCCGGCCAGTCCCCCGAGGGCAACGGGAACCGGCCCTCGGCCAGAAGCCCGTCGACCCGCACGGTGAGGGCGTCGACCTCGGTGACCGTGAGCAGCTCCTCGAGCCGGTCCCGGAAGGGGCCCGCGAGCGCCTCACGCAGGTCGTCGAGCAAGGCGGTCTCCTCGGCGTCGAGCCGCCTTCCCCGCCAGGTCCACAGCAGGGTGCGCAGCTTGCCGTCCGTGTGGAAGGTCACACYGTGATCGATGCCGTGAATCCGGCCGGAGGGCGCCGGCAGCAGGTGCCCACCCTTGCGGTCGGCGTTGTTGATGACGACGTCGAACAGGGCGATCCGGCGCAGCTGGGAGTCGTCGGACCGGGTCAGCGCCACCAGGTCCACGGTGACGTCGGTGTCGATCCACAGCTGCACCATGCCCTCGCCGAACGGGCCGTCACGCAGAATGGTGGGCGGGACGATGCCAAGCCCGAGCTGCTCGGAGACCTCGTAGGCGGCCAGCTCGCGGGCGGCGAGGGTGCCGTCCGGGAAGTCCCACAGGGCGCGTTCGCCGCGGACCGGCTTGTAGACGCAGCGGCCGGTCACCCCGTCGGCGCAGATGTCGCAGCAGAGCGTCGTGTTGCTCGCGTCGACCAGCCGGGCGGTGATCTCGAGGTCACCGCGGCGAAGGAGGTCGAGGGCGGCGGGGGCGTCGAGGCCACCCCCGTCGATCGGATGCAGTGGCGGTCGCCACCCCGGAGTGGAACTCGCCGCGGAGACGCCCATCACCTCAGTCTGTCCGGTCCGGCAGGGTGATGTCACCGGACCGGACGGTGAGCGACATCTCTCCCACACCGTCCGGCCTACCGGACCACACCGCTATCACGAACCGCACCGCTACCACGAACCGCACCGCTACCACGAACCGCACCGCTACCACGAACCGCGCACCCGCGGCGGGCGGGCCCGGCGCCCCTCGCCGGCCGCATCAACGCAGATGACCGTTCTGGCGCGGGCAGACGTGACCGTCGTCCAACGGCTGCCCGCACAACGGGCAGGAGGGCCGGCCCGCGGCCAGGACCCGCGCCGCGCGCTGCACGAACGAGCGCGCCTGCTCGGACCCCAGCAGGACCCGGACGGCGTCCGGCCCGTCGGGATCGTCGGAGAATCCGACGATCGAGTCGGCCAGGCCCGTCGCCTGCGCCTCGATGACGACCCGTCCGCCACGCGGATCCCAGCCGAGCGCGATCGTCGCGGCCTGGAACTCCTCGTCGATCGGCAGATCGAGCGGGGACAGGTCGGGGTCGGCCGGGGCGGGCTCGGGCGGCGGCGTCGCGCCGCGGCGGCCCAACTCGTCGAGCAGCTCGGTCAGCTGTTCGGCAAGCAATGCGACCTGTGCCTTCTCCACCGCGACGGTGACGACCCGCGCCCCGTCGCGGGCCTGCAGGTAGAACGATCGGGCGCCGGGAAGGCCTACGGTGCCCACAACGAACCGCTGCGGCGGGTCGAAGACGTGTATCCGGCGCGGCATGCCCGATCAGCCCGTTCCACCACCGGCGCTGGGACGGAAACCGCCGGCACCGCCACCGATCACCTCGTCCACGTCGAGCCCGCTGGACCCCGGCGACTCCGGCGGCTCCGGCGACTTCCGGGACCCGGGAGACGACGCCGCGGCGTCGGCGGCCCCGGCGGAGCCCTCTGCCCGGGGTAGCGGCGGTGGGAGGAGCTCGACGACGTCCCCGCCGGTGTCGTTGATGCGCCGGACGAAGGGGCGGCGCTCGTTGTAGCGGATCACGGTCAGGGAACAGGGATCGACGGTGATCCGGTGGTACATGTCCAGATGCATGCCCAGGGCGTCGGCGACCACCGTGCGGATCACGTCGCCGTGCGAGCACAGCAACCAGGTGGCGTCCGGGCCCAGCCGCTCGTTCCACTCCCGCACGGCGCTCACCCCACGGGCCTGCGTGTCCCGTAGTGCCTCACCCTCGGGACCGGGGAAGACGACCGCGCTGGGATGGCTCTGCACCACCGCCCAGAGCGGATCCTTCGCCAGGGTCGCCAGTTCCTGCCCGGTCCAGTCACCGTACCGGCACTCACCGAGCCGCTCGTCGATCTCGACCTGCCGCGGACCGCCCGGGCTGGCCTCGCTGACCGGACGGCGTCCGGCGATCGCCGCGGCCGTCTGGCGGCAGCGGTCGAGCGGGCTGCTGACGATCGCCGCCAGCGGGATGTCCGCRAGGCGTCGCGCCAGGTCCGACGCCTGGCGGCGGCCACGGTCGTCCAACCCCACGCCGGGCGTCCAACCAAGCAGGATCTTGCCGGTCACGGCGGTCAGGCCGTGGCGGACCAGCAGGACTGTGGTCAACCGGTCCGTCCCTTCTGTTGCTGACGCTCACTGTCTCCGCCGGGCCGGACGCACGGGTGGGCCCGGACGCACGGGTGGGCCCGGACGCGCATCGGTCGGAACACGCGACATCGCCTTCCTACAGCCATGCCGCCACAGCGCCGTCCCGGATACCACGCTACCCAGCGGGCTACAACAGCGGCGGAACGGTTCGTCGTTACGCTTCCCGGCATGCCGGACGAGTACACGACCGCTTCCACCACGGAGCCCGACGCGGTCGGCCCGCAGGCACGAGCGGACCCGCAGCCAGCGGACCCCGAGGAGGTCTTCGCCGCGTTCTGCGGGGCGGGGCTGTGGCCGGGGCTGGGCCGCACGACGGCCGRCCGGCTGCCCGCGGCCGGGATCACCCGGCCCGACCACGTCGACGTCGGCCGGTTGGGCACCGTCGAGGGGGTCACCGGGCCGCGGGCCCGGCGGCTCGCCGACAGCTTCCGCGCCGTGGCGGGCACGTACGCGGTCGTCGAACTGCTCGTCGCCGCGGATCTTCCGGCCCGGCTCGCGCGCGGGGTGACCGACCTGCTGGGACCCGCGTCCGCCGACCTCCTGCGGGCCGATCCGTGGATGCTGCTGACCGCCGCCGACACCGAGATCGCCCAGGCCGACCGGTTCGCCCGCCGCCGCGGTCTGCAGCGCGACGATCCGCGCCGGGGCCCGGCGGTACTCACCCATCTGCTCGGCCGGGCCGCCTCCCGGGCCGGGGACACCGCGGGCCCCGTGCAGGCGGTGCTGCGTGCCGCCGCGCGCGAGGGGGTGGCCGATCCGAGCGCGGCGCTGACCGTGGCGCTCGACGACGGGCGGATCATCACCGTCGGCGACCGGATCGCGCTGGAGCGGTACGCGATGGCCGAGCAGTCCGTCGCGGACGGCATCGAACGGCTGACGGCGACCGCCGAGCCGCTGCGCGCGGGCGCCCCCAGAGCCCGCCGCCGACCCGATGACGGGCCTGGGTACGACGGGCCTGGGTACGACGGGTTGGGATCCGTCGACGACGACGATCCGGCGGGGCGGGCCGTGTCCGCATGGGCCGCCACCGCCCCGCCTCCTACGGCGCTGACGTTCGACGACGACAAGGATGACGACAAGGACGGGGGGGACGAGAGCCCCCTCGGCGCCGATGGCACCGAGGGGGACACGAACCGGGACGCCGCCGCGGCGGGCCGCGGCGGACCCGCAAACGACGGCGGACCGGCAAACGACGAGGTGGTGACCGGGCTGGACGAGCTCCAGCTCGCGGCGGCGCGCGCCGCGCTGGAGTCCGGCGTCAGTGTGCTCACCGGTGGGCCGGGAACGGGCAAGAGCCGCACGGTCGCGGCCGTCGTACGACTGGCCTGGGCGGCCGAGGCGGTCGTCGCACTGGCCGCGCCGACCGGACGGGCTGCCAAACGCCTCGAGGAGCTGTGCGGGGCGCCGGCGAGCACCCTGCACCGGCTGTTGCAGGCCCAGGGGCGCGGCAGCGGGTTCGCGCGCGGCGAGCACAACCCGATCGACGCCGACCTCGTCGTCGTCGACGAGGCGTCGATGCTCGACGCGGAGCTCGCCGCCGCGCTGCTCGACGCCTGCGCGGACGGCACGCACCTGATGTTCGTCGGGGACCCGGCCCAGCTGCCGAGCATCGGACCGGGGCAGATCCTCGCCGACCTGCTCGAGTCCGGTGAGGTCCCGGTGACCGAGCTGCGGCGGCTGTACCGACAGGCTGACGGCGGCGCCATCGCGACGATGGCCGCCGCGGTACGCGGCGGGGAGCTGCCGCCGCCGGGGCCTGGCCGGGAGGTCGTGGTGGTGCCGTCCGGCAGCTCCGGCGAGGCTGCGCATCGCACCGTCCAGCTCGTCACCAACTCCATCCCCCGCGCGCTCGGCATTCCCGTCGCGGACATCCAGGTCGTGACCCCGGTGCACGCCGGTCCGGCAGGCACCACGGCGCTCAACACCGCGTTGAAGGGCACGCTGAACCCGGGCGGCGGCGCCGTCTCCGGGTTCGACATCGGGGACCGTGTGGTGGCCACGGCGAACCATATCGACGTCGGGTTCGCCAACGGCGAAATCGGCACCGTCGTCGCGCTGGGCGAACGCGGTGCGCTGCGGGTCGCGTTTCCCGGCGGCGTCGTCGAGGTGCCCGCCGGTGTCCTCGGTGATCTGCGGCACGGCTGGGCGGTGACGGTGCACCGCGCGCAGGGCAGCGAGTGGCCCGCCGTCGTCGCCGTGTTCCCGCCGGAGGCCGGCCGGATGCTCACCCGTCCGCTGATCTACACGGCGCTGACCCGGGCGCAGGCCCACCTGTCGATTGTGGCCGTGAACGGCCCGGCCATCCGCAACGCCGTGCGGAGCTCGGGCGGACGGCGCCGCACGACGCTGCTCCCGGCTCTGCTCGCCGGGCAGACCGCCGGCGGCTTCGACGATCCCGACGAAGATCCCGACGAAGATCCCGACGGGGGGCCGGACGGCAGGCCCGATGGCGGATCCGACGCGCGGCGGGCGGGCGGCGCGACCGCTGGGGAGGCAGCCCGCGTACGGGACGGCGACGAACGGATGACAGTCTGAAGTGTCGGGGCGTACATCCCCGCCAGCAGGCGACTGCGGCCACCCGACGGAAGGCGGTTCTCTGACAGGAGGCAAGATCGTGGCAGACGAGGGGGCATGGTGAACGTAGACGCATCCGGGAGTCCAACCGTCGGCCAGGACACCGGATCCGGGCCGGCGGTGCTCTCGGGTCCCCGCCGCCCCCAGGCGCCGGTGGACGTGACCGCGACCGCGGTCGTGGCCACAGCCGCGAACAGCGCYACAGCCGCGAACAGCGCCACAGCCGCGAACAGCGCCACAGCCGCGAACAGCGCCACAGCCGATGTCACGACCGGGACGGTCATCACGCCCGGGACCGCGCGCACGACCACCGCCGTGGCGCGGATCGCGGCGGCCAGCCCGCAGCTGCTGGTAGTCGCTGTCATACTCGCCGTTGCCGCCGGCGCGCTGATGCGGTTCGCCACCCCCAGCCATCTGTGGCTCGACGAGTCGTTGACGGTCGCCATCGCCTCGCGCCCCGTCCCACAGCTGCTCGACGCGCTGCGGCACGACGGCTCACCGCCGCTGTACTACCTGCTGCTGCACGCCTGGATCGCGGTGTTCGGCGACGGGGACGTCGCCGTCCGGGCGTTGTCCGGGGTGCTGTCGCTGGCGACGCTGCCGGCGGCGTGGCTGGCCGGACGGCGGGTGGGCCGGACGGCCTTCCAGGCCGGCAACGGTGGCCGCGACGCCGACGCCTGGGTGGGCTTGGCGACCCTGCTGATGTTCGCCTGCTCTCCCTACGCGATCCGCTACGGCAGCGAGACGCGGATGTACTCGCTGGTCGTCCTGTTGGTGCTGGTGTTCGGGCTCGCGACCGTGCGGGCGCTGGAACGCTCCGAGCCGGCACGGCTGGCGATGCTGACGCTGGCGACCGCCGCCCTCGTCTACACCCACTACTGGACGTTCCTGCTGATCTTCACCGTGGCGGCGTTCATGCTGCTACAGGCCCGGCGGYGACCCCAGTACCGGCAGGTGACCCTGCGGGCCTTCGCCGCGATGGCGGCTTCCGCCGTGCTGTTCGCGCCGTGGATGCCGTCGTTCCTGTTCCAGATGCTGCACACCGGAACGCCCTGGGCGCCCAAGGTGCAGGCCCAGGTGCTGCTGGACACGGTCTTCGACTGGGCCGGCCCGACCTCCACCGGTGCGCTGCTCGGCATCGTGCTGCTCGGGGGCGCGCTCATCGGCCTGACCGCGCGTCCGGACGGGCGGGAGCTCGCGGTCAAGGTCTCCGGCCGGGTGCCGGGCCGTTACCTGGCCGCGATCTGGCTGGTCCCCCTCGTCCTGGCCTACTGCGTGAACATGTTCGGCGGCAGCGCATATGCYGAGCGCTACACCGGCATCGCCCTGCCGGCCTGCCTGCTGCTCGCCTCGCTCGGCATCGCCCAACTGCCGGGCCGGCGGGTGCGGGCCGGGGTACTGATCGTCGCCTCGCTCAGCGGCCTGCTCGGCGGGTGGCAGCTCGCCCGGACCGAACGCACCCAGGCCGGGGAGATCGCGGGCCGGATCGTCGCGCTGGCCCGGCCGGGAGACGTGGTCGCCTACTGCCCGGACCAGCTCGGCCCGGCCGTGCACCGGGCAATCGAACGGCACGGCGAAGTCACGGTACGGGAGATCGTGTACGCGGACAGTTCCGGCCCGGCGCTCGTCGACTGGGTCGACTACGCCGACCGGATGAAACGGGCGAACGGCACCAGCTTCGCGGCCGAGGTCAACGAACTGGCCGGCCCCGGCCACGCCGTGCTGCTCGTCCGCGCGGACGGTTACCGGTTCCTGGAGGGCGCCTGCGCCGTGCTGTCCGACCAACTCGCCACGCTGCGCGACCGCACCGTGCAGGTCGAGCGGCGCAACCTGTACGAGGGCGCGTCGCTGGAACGGTTCTCCACGCTGCGCTGACCGCCCGCGCGGGCGGGGTCGTCAACGGCGCGGGCGGGGTCGTCGACGGCGAGGGCCGCGACGGCCAGCACGAGCAGACCCATCGGCAACGTGTAGTGGTTGAAGAAGGTCTGCTTGTTCATCAGGTTCAGGGTGAGCAGGACCAACGCCGCCCCCAGGCAGAACCCGGTGGCGTCCCCGCGAGCCCGCCAGGYCGCCGTGTAGGCACCGAGGAGGGCGACCGCGGTCGAGCCGAATCCGAGCGTGACCCCGAAATGCGACGCCAGGCCCGGCAGGGACAGCGAGTGGGCGAGCACCTCGTAGTGGAGGTTCGTCCAGACCGCGTCGTCGAGAAAGTCCCGGGGACCGGCCAGCACCCAGGGGGCAACGAGGAGCGCCGCCGCGGCCGCGGCCGAGGCCGTCCGGCGGGGCCCGAACGCGGGGTAGCCCGCCGCCAGGGGGATCAGCAGCGCGACGTGCTGTTTGGTCGCCAGGGCGAGCGCGAACGTGACGACCGCCACCCGTCCCCGCCCGCTCGTCGACGCCCACACCGTCGCCGCCAGGCACGCCACGAGCAACGGCTCGGTCCAGGACTGCTGCAGGGCGTACATCGACTCGGGGAACACGACGACCAGCAACGGCAGCGCGGCCACCGCCGGCGCCGCGGGTGCCCGTCCCGCGACCGCGCGGATCAGGACCGCCGCCACCGCCAGGGCCAGCAGCAGGCCGTAACGGACGTCACCGAGCAGAAGCCGGAAGGGAGCCARGAGCACGGACGTGACCGGTAGATAGGGGTAGACGTCGAACAGGCCGTCGACCGGGTACTCGGCCCGGCTCGGCGCCCATTGCTGCCGGTACATGTCGGCCCCGTGCGACAGGCCGGCCGCGGAGACCTGGAGCAGGTGGAAGACGTCGATGCGGGGCGTCGGCGCGGCGCGGATCGTAGCGACGCCCGCCGCACAGGCCAAGGCCAGGACCAGCCAGAACACCCACGGAGAGGCGAGCACATCGAGCCGGCCCCGGCCCCGGTGGTGCTCCCGGCCGATCCGACGCCCCCGGCCGACGTGGTGCAGCATGACCATGATCGACCCGGCGGCGAGCAGGCCCGCGAGGATCGCGAGCACGTCCGCCGCCGTGGCGAACCGGCCGGCGGCGTAGTAGCGGGGACGGCGCACGAGCGGCGCGACGCCGATCACGACCGCCACGAGCAGCCACGCCCCGAACCACCCGCGCGGGCGCACGGCCACGGCGGTGCCGGCGGTGCTGCTGGTGCCGGCGGTGCTGCTGGTGCCGGCGGTGCTGCTGGTGCCGGCGGTGGCCACGACCGCCAGGACCACCGCCGCGAAACCTACCAGGACACTCGACAGCGCCCAGGCGCCGTACCGACCGTCCTTGGCCGCGATGCCACCGGCCACCGCGCACCAACCGACCAGAATCGCCGGCATCACCCGCCCCGGAGGAACCGGCCCGTCCGGGGGAGGCGAGGTCTGCGGTGCCCGTTGGCCGGGTATCGACAATCCCATGTGCGCACGATGCCAGAGCCCCACTCGATCAGGCGGCGCGGAGGCGCGTTATGGGAATAGGGCGGACGTATAACGGATCATCGCATCGTGTCGGGGCGAGGGGGTGCGGACAGGTCGAGGGGGTGCGGACGGGTCTCCGCTCGCGCCATGCAACACTTGCGACCCAGGACCGGTCCCAGGGGCCCGGCGTCCCGGTGGCGCGATGCCCGGTGTCCGTCCACCCGAGTGACCATGAGTGTGTGTTGAGGAGAGGTCCGGCACAGTGACCGAAAAGCCAGAGGTAGTCGTCATCGGAGCCGGACCGGCAGGTCTGACCGCCGGTTGGGAGCTGGTGAAACGGGACGTCCCCGTGACGATTATCGAGGGTGACTCGGTCGTCGGCGGAATCAGCCGTACGGCCCAGCGTGAAGGTTGGCGTTTCGACATCGGCGGCCACCGCTTCTTCACCAAGGTTCCCGAGGTCGAAAAGCTCTGGCACGAAATCCTGCCGGACGAGGACTTCCTGCTGCGCCCCCGATCGAGCCGCATCTACTACAACGGGAAGTTCTTCGACTACCCACTCAAGGCGGGAAACGCGCTCGGCGGGCTTGGCCTGGTCGAGGCGGCGCGCTGCATCGCCTCCTACGCCGCGGCCCGGATCCGGCCGCCGCAGGACCAGAGCAACTACGAGAACTGGCTGGTGGCCCGTTTCGGCTGGCGGCTCTACCGCACCTTCTTCAAGRCCTACACCGAGAAACTGTGGGGCGTTCCGGTGAGYGAGATGCCCTCGGACTGGGCCGCGCAGCGCATCAAGAGCCTGTCCATGATGAACGCGATCGTGAACGCGGTCCTACCGAAGCGGAACCAGAAGGAGATCACCTCCCTCATCGAGGAGTTCCAGTACCCCAAGTACGGGCCCGGAATGATGTGGGAGACCGCCACCGACAAGATCATTAAGCAGGGTGGCCGGGTGGTCTTCGAGGAGAAGGTCCGCAAGATCCACCATGCCGACGGCCGCGCGACCGGCGTCACCACGACCGTGACCGGCGGGTACGGCCCAGGGGCCGGCGCCCCGGAGTCCTCGCGCTCCGACCTCGGCAGCGAGTACCAGTACCAGGCCGACGAGATCATCTCGTCGATGTCGTTCTCCTCCCTCGTCCGGGTGATGGACCCGCCGGCACCGGCCCACGTGCTGGCCGCGGCGAACGCGCTGAAGTACCGCGACTTCCTCACCATCGCCCTCGTGGTGCCGGCCTCGGCCGCTTTCCCGGACAACTGGATCTACATCCACTCCCCCACCGTCAAGGTCGGCCGGATCCAGAACTTCGCCTCCTGGTCGCCATTCCTGGTCAAGGACGGGCGTACCTGCCTCGGCCTGGAGTACTTCGTCTTCGAGGGTGACGAGACCTGGAACGCCTCCGATGAGGAACTGGTCGCGCTCGGGACGAAAGAACTCGTCGAGCTGGGTCTGATCAGGGCCCAGCAGGTGGAAGAGGGTTTCGTCGTACGCATGCCGAAGGCATATCCATACTACGACCTACACTACAAGAAGAACGTCGATATCATCCGCGCCTGGCTGGCCGAGAACACGCCGAACGTCCACCCGGTCGGCCGTAACGGCATGCACCGTTACAACAATCAGGACCACTCGATGCTCACCGCGATGCTCACGGTCCAGAACATCATCGACGGCACCAAGCACGATGTGTGGGAGGTCAACGTCGAGGAGGATTACCACGAGGAGGTTTCGTCGCCGGCCCGGGGCATCGCCCGGTCCTGACGGAGGATTCGTCCGGAGCACGGATTCATCCGGGACGGGTTCGTCCGGGGCACGGGTTCGACGGACGCCGCCACAATGTCAGGCGCGTTGTCGGGCAGGTTGTCGGGCGCGTTTCACCGTCGGCGCCCGCTCCACTTCCGGGGCCGGCCGGCATGGCCGGGGACGTACCCGGTATTACCGGGTACGGATCGGATGGGTGATGGGACGGGCCGCGTCCCATCACCCATCCGGAACATCATCGAGGCGTAGGGGCGCGCCACGCGAGACTGGTACCGGATGCGGCCCTGCCCGGCCGGCCGATCGTCTACCGGCCGGCCCGTCGCAGTCCGGTCAATGTGGACGGAAGGGACTGACCGTGACGGATGTCGCGGTCCGGCCGGCGGAGCAGATCCCCGAGCCGGTCGACCAGGTCGGGAACGCATCCGGCCGTGCGGGACGGATCTTCACCGCGGTGATGGGGGTGCTCCTCGCCGTCTCGGTGATCGTGCGGTTCACCGCCAGCCAGGCACTCTGGCTGGACGAGGCGCAGAGCGTCGCCATCGCCCGCCTGCCCCTGCGTGGGTCGGCCTTCACGATGTGGGACGGCCTGCTACGGGACGGCTCACCGCCGTTGTACTACCTGGTGCTCCACGGCTGGATCAAAGCGTTCGGCGAGGGCACCTTCGCGGTCCGCTCCCTGTCCGCGCTGATCAACATCGGTGCGGCGTGGCCGCTGTTCCTGCTCGCCCGCCGCGTGGTCGGCGAGCGGGCGGCGCGGGTCAGCGTCGTGCTGTACCTCACGTCGCCGTTCGCGTTGTACTTCGGGACCGAGACCCGGATGTACAGCCTCATCGTGTTGCTCACCGCGTTGGGTGGACTGGCGTTGGAGCGCGTCCTGCGGGCACCGTCGATCAGATCGACGATCGCCCTGGCGCTCTGCGCGGGAGGCCTGGCGCTGACCCATTACTGGTGCCTCTACSTGCTGCTCACGGTCGGAACGTGGCTGGTCCTGCTGCTGGTGGCCCGTCCGTGGTGGGTCGCGCGCCAGATCCGGCGCGGGGCGGGCGCGGCGGACCCGGCGGGTGTGCCGRGCGGCATGACCGCCTCGGCGAACGATCCGGGCCCGACAGGTGTACCCGGATACCGTTCCGCCCCGGGAAGCCCGGGAAGCCCGGGAAGCCCGGGAAGCCGGGGCCGGGGCGCCCCCCACAGTCACCGGACACCGACCCGTTTCCTCACCCCGCAGCGGCGGGGGCCGGTCTTCGGGCTGCTCGGCATCGTCGGTGGCGGGCTGGTCTTCGCCCCGTGGCTGCCCGACTTCTTCGACCAGCTTGCCCACACCGGCACCCCCTGGGGCGAGCCCGCCAGCTATGCCGCGATCTCCCACGCCTACGGCCAGTGGGCCGGCGGCCCGACGACCCTGGGTCGCCTGTTGCTGTTCCTGATCACCGGTCTCGCCGCCGCCGGCATCGCCGGCCGGCCCGCGGGTAGCCGGTTCATCCTTCTCGATCTGCGTGGTCTCGAACCGGGTCGGACCCTGTTCCTGCTGGCCACCGGCACACTCGTCGTCGCGGTGACGGCGGGCAAGGTGGTCGGCAACGCCTGGGCCGACCGGTACACCGCCACCGCCTTCGTGCCGTTCCTGCTGGTCATCGGGCTCGGCGCGACGATCATCACCGATCGGCGGGTGTTCCATGGAGTGGTCGCCGTCGCCGCCCTGACCGGTCTGCTCGCCGGGACCTCCGACATCCACCGGGAGCGGAGCCAGGCCACCGAGGCCGCGYAGGTCCTCGAGCGGACCGCCCGGCCCGGTGATGTGATGCTGGTCTGYCCGGACCAGCTCGGACCGGGCCTCGCCCGTACCGTGYCGAACTGGATGAAGGTGTACGTCGTGCCGACCTACGCACCGCCGGATCGGGTCGACTGGGTCGACTACGAGCAGCGCAACGAATCGGCCAACGGGGTCGCGATCGCCCGGYGCGCCCTCGCCGAGGCCGGTCCGGAACACACCGTCTTTCTCGCCGGTTCCGGGTCATACCGCACCTACGAGGAGCTGTGCACGGTGGTGCGCACCACCCTGCAGGAGGCCCGGCCACTCGCGGACGAGGTCATGAAGCAGGGTCTGCCGGCCAAGGTCTACGAGAACTACGCGCTGCTGCGGTTCCGGGCCTCTTGACCGCGACCGAGGCCCTGCCGGATGATCATCGGGTAGGTGGCGGCATGGGCGGCCGGCATGCGGCCACCCGCTGGGAGGACCGCTGGCAACTGCGCGAGGTCGTGCTCGCCTGGCTCGCGGCCCGGCTGGCGGTCGGTGCGGCCCTGGCGCTGACCAGGTACATCGCCGACAACGCCCGCGGGCAGCAGGGCGCGCAGCTGAGCACCACCGACCTGCTCGGTTGGGACGCCGGGTGGTACAAGACGATTGCCGAGGTCGGGTACAGCGGCGCTGGGGCCGAGAGCCGCCGGTTCTTTCCCCTGCTGCCGCTGCTCGTGCGGGGGTTGTCGAAGCTGCCGGGAGCCGACGCCCACGTCGGCGTCGTGCTCCTGGTCGTGGTCAACGTGTGCGCGTTGGTCTTCGCGCTGCTGCTGGTGGGGCTCGCCCGGTTCGAGGGGTTCGCCCCGGAGGCGACCACCCGGCTCATCTGGCTCGCCGCGCTGGCTCCACCCGCCTTCGTCCTGGTCATGGGGTACGCCGAGGCACTCGCCGGGCTGCTGGCCGTGGCGGTGTTCCTCGGTGCCCGCAGCGGGCGCTGGGAACTGGCGGCCGTGGCCGGCCTGCTCGGCGGCCTGTGTCGCCCCCTCGGTCTGATCCTCGCGGTGCCGGTGCTTCTCGAGGCGGCCCGGGGGCTGCCTTGGCCGCTCGTCCGCCGGCTCGGCCCCGGCCCCGGCCCTGGCACGCCGGCCACCACGCCTACGGCTGGAACGCTCACCGCCCGCGACGGGCTGCGTCGACTACTCGCCGTGCTCGCCCCGGTGGCCGGCGCCGGCATCTACCTGCTGTGGTCGGCGCACTCCTACGGTGACGGGCTGGCGCCGTTCACGCTGCAGCGCGACGCGGCACGTCACGGCAGCAGCTCGAACCCGCTGGCGGTGCTGTGGGACGCGGCGCGGGGCGCCTTCTCCGGCGAGCTGGGCACGGCGCTGCACGTGCCGTGGCTGCTCCTGGCGCTCGTGGGGCTGGTGGTCATGGCGCGCCGGCTGCCAGTGTCGTACCCGGTGTGGAGCGCCCTGGTCCTGGCTGCCGTGCTGACCGGCAGCAACCTGGACTCCGCCGAGCGGTACGTCTACGGGGCGTTCCCGTTCCTGCTGGTCGCCGCGCTCGTCACCGCCCGGCGGGAGATCTTCACCTTCACGCTCGCCGCCACCACGGCCGCGATGACCCTCTACGCGACGCTGGCCTTCACCCTCTCCTACGTGCCCTGACCACCGGCCGTGCCCTGACCACCGGCCGCGCGTCGGTGGATGGCGCGCTGGGCCCGCATCATCTCGCGAGCGCTTCCAGAAGCCCTTCCAGAAGATGGCGATACGGTTAACGTAGAGGGGGACCGCACGATGATCGGTCGCCATCCCACGCCACACCACACCACACGCAGCCGGTCATCCTCCGCTCGCAACCACGAGGTCAGGCCGCATTGGATGGAGTAGAGCTGGAGTACCAGCGGCTGTACCTGCCGCCGGGTACGGACCGCCGGGCAGCCGTCCAGATCCTCACGATGCACGCCGAGTTCGGCCACTGGGAGCTCGAACGCCTACGGCTGTTCCCGGATGGCTCCCGGCGGGTAGTGCTGCGCCGCCGTCGGCGCCCCGGCGGCCTGCCCGGCTATCTGCCCACCTGACAGCCGCCCACCTGGCAGCGGACCTGGGAGGGCGTGCGCACCTCGACCACGTCCGGAGCGATCCCCCGGGTCTGCAGATGCCGTCCCGACAACGCCCATCCGGCCGGCACCTCGGCTCCAGTTGCGCCGGCTCCAGTTGCGCCGGCTCCAGTTGCGCCGGCTCCGGCGTCGCCGGTATCCGCCTTCCGGGACCGCTCCACCGTCCAGACGTCGACCCGGAACCAGTGATCGCTCCAATGGGCGCTGTCATCGGCCCGCAGCTGCACAAACCGGCGACGCAGAACCTGCCGGGCGACCTCCAGCGCGGACAACACGCTGACCTCGATGCCCCCGGACGGCTCGGCCCGATCGGCGATCCATACGCTGCCGTCCCGGCTGACCTGCACGAGATAGGCGTAGGTGGCCCGGGGATGGTCCGCGTCCGCGTCCAGCGGAGCTCCGAGGCCGATGCTGGACAGCGGATCGCCAGCCATACCCCCATCATGTCATGCATCGACGATGGCTCCTACGCGGATGGTGCCCCGCGCGCGGACAGCGGCATCTCGTCAAGCCGTACCGGCAGGTTCAGGTCAGCAGATCCGTACCGGCAGGTCCGTACCGGCAGGTCCGGTCAGCAGGCGTGCAGGAAGCGGTCGAGGACGCGGACGCCGAAGCGCAGCGAGTCGAGCGGCACCCGTTCGTCCACCCCGTGGAACATGCCGGAGAAGTCCAGGTCGGGCGGCAGCAGCAACGGGGAGAACCCGAAGCAGCGGATGCCGAGCCGGGAGAAGGACTTCGCGTCCGTGCCGCCGGAGAGCATGTAGGGCACGGCCCGGGCAATCGGGTCCTCGGCGCGCAGCGACGCGGCCATCGCCTCCACCAGCGCGCCGTCGAAGCTGGTCTCCAACGCCTGGTCGTGGACGACCCATTCGCGACGGATGTCCGGCCCGAGGATCTCGTCGAGCTGGCGGATGAACTCCTCCTCCTGACCGGGCAGATAGCGACCATCGACGTAGGCGGTGGCCTCGCCCGGGATCACGTTGACCTTGTGACCGGCCTCGAGCTGGGTCGGGTTGGCGGTGTTACGCAACGTGGCACCGATCATCCGGGCGATCGGGCCGAGCTTCGCGACGGTCGCCTCCAGGTCGTCCAGGTCGAACTCGATRCCGAGCGCCTCCCCGAGGGAGTTCAGGAACACCCGGACCGTCGGGGTCATGACCAGCGGGAAGGTGTGCCGGCCGAGCCTCGCCACCGCCTCGCACAGCGCCGTCACCGCGTTGTCATCGCTGATCATCGAACCGTGRCCGGCCCGGCCGGCAGCGGTCAGCTTCATCCAGGCGATGCCCTTCTCCGCCGTCTCGATGAGGTAAAGGCGCAGGTCGTCRGAGACGGTGTAGGAGAACCCACCGACTTCGCTGATCGCCTCGGAGCAGTCGGCAAACAGGTCGGGATGGTTCTCGACGAGCCAGCGCGCCCCGAGGACGCCGCCGGCCTCCTCGTCCGCGACGAAGGCGACGACGAGGTCCCGGGGTGGCCTGCGGCCGGTGCGGACGATGTCGCGGATGACCGCGAGGGTCATCGCGTCCATGTCCTTCATGTCCACCGCGCCCCGACCCCACAGGCAGCCGTCGGCCTCCTCGCCAGCGAACGGCGGCAGGCGCCACTCGCTGSCATCCGCCGGCACCACGTCGAGATGACCGTGGACGAGCAGCGGCGCACGCGAGGGATCCGCCCCCTCCACCCGGGTCACCACGCTGGTGCGGCCCGGGGCCGACTCCAGCAGGGTCGGCTCAAGGCCCACCTCCGCGAGCTTCGCCGCGACGTACTCCGCGATCGGGCGCTCGTTGCCGTCGCCGTTGCCGCGGTTGACCGACTCGAAGCGGAGCATCTCCCGACAGAGCTCGACCACCTCGCCCTCCGCGGAGGGGGCGGTCACCGGCAGGCGCAGGCCACCGGTGCGGTCGGGGGGGGTCGTGGACGCACTCGCCATGCCGCCTAGTCTGCCCCGTCGGGGGTGCAGCCGCCGGGGCGACCGTCTCCTGGGGCATCGACAGCTGCGCGGAACTTGAGGCGATCGACCCCCGGCTGCGGTGCGTGACCGCCATAAGCGCTTTCGACCTTGACAGGTCCGGGACGCCCCCGGCGGGCTATCGTGTGATGGCCGCGGTGGCGACGCTGGTCCCCGTCCTGCGACGGATGGCAGCCTTCCACCGGAAGGATGTCAAAGGATGTCAGCGGCGCCGTAGCCGGCGTAGTCGAGCAGGTCGTAGAGCTCCGCGCGGGTCTGCATCGCCGGGACCAGGTCGGCCTGGGTGCCCTCGGCGGCGAGCGTCGCGAGCCCCCGGATGATCGCGCCCATCGCCACGCGCAGCGTCGTCACCGGATAGATGACGGCATTGACCCCGAGGTCCGTCAGCTGCGCCGCGGTGAGCAGCGGCGACTTCCCGAACTCGGTCATGTTCGCGAGGATCGGCACGTCGACGGCGGCCCGGAACGCCGCGAACGACCGCTCGTCGGCGAGCGCCTCCGGGAAGATCATGTCAGCGCCGGCGTCAACGTAGGCACGGGCCCGGTCAATCGCCGCGGTCAGCCCCTCCACGGCGACGGCGTCGGTGCGGGCGCAGAGCACGAAGGCGTCGTCGCGGCGGGCCGCCACCGCGGCGCGCAGGCGGCGCACCATCTCGTCGCGCCCGACGACCGCCTTGTCGTCCAGGTGGCCGCAGCGCTTCGGGTTGACCTGGTCCTCCAGGTGACAGCCGGCGAGCCCGGCGTCCTCGAGCAGCCCGATCGTGCGGTGCACGTTCAGCGGCTCACCGAATCCCGTGTCGGCGTCGACGAGGGTCGGCAGGTCGGTGACCCGGGCGATCTGCCCGGCACTCGCGGCGACCTCGGTCAGCGTCGTCAGCCCGACGTCGGGCAGTCCCAGCGCCGCGGACAGCGCCGCCCCCGAGACGTAGACGCCGTCGAAACCGGTCCGTTCGATGCTCATCGCGACCAGCGGGACGAACGCGCCCGGCCAGCGTTGCAGGCGGCCGGAGGCGAGACCCGCCCGCAGCATCCGCCGCTTGTCCGCGACGGGCCGGCCGGCCGGCACCATCATGCGAAGACCCCCCTCGTCCCGCCCGTTTCCAGGGCGAGCGCGTCGGCGACGAGGGTCAGCCCGGCGAGCTCGGCCGGGGTCAGGGTGTCGAGCCGGCCGACCAGGTCGAGGAACCGGTCCTGTTCGGCGGCCGACACGACCCCCTCGGCGAGCGTACGCAGCTTGGCGACGTAGTCCGCACGCCGGAACGGCCGGGCCCCGGCCGGATGCGCGTCGGCGACGGCGATCTCGTCCACGATCGACGTCCCGTCAACGAGCGTGACCTCCACCCGCCCGCCGAAGGCCCGCTCGGCCGGGTCGGTCGCGTGGTAACGGCGGGTCCACTGCGGATCCTCCACCGTGCGGATCCGGTGCCACAGCGCGACGGTGTCGGGCCGGGCGGCCCGTTCGGGGGCGTAGGAACGTTCGTGGTGCCACGTCCCGTCCTGCAGCGCCACCGCGAAGATATACATGATCGAATGGTCGAGCGTCTCCCGGCTCGCGGTCGGATCGGCCTTCTGCGGATCCCCGGCGCCGGTGCCGATCACGTGATGCGTGTGATGGCTGGTGTGGATGACGATCTGGCGGATCGCCGCGACGTCGACCTCGAAGGAGGCTTCGGAGGAGGCCGTGGACGAGCCGGCCCCGAGAGACGAGCCGGCCCCGAGAGACGAGCCGGTCCCGGGCAGCCGGGTACGCAGCCGGCGGGCCAGGTCGATCAGCGCCTGGCTCTGGTACTCGGCGGAGTGCTCCTTGGGATAGGTGGCGAGGATGCCCCGACGGGGCTCGCCGGGTTCCGGCAGCGCCACCCGGTACACCGCGTCCGGGCCGCCGAGCAGCCAGGCGACGACCCCGTCCTCCCCCTCGTAGATCGGCGCCGGCGAGGTCTGGCCGCGCATCGCCCGGTCGACCGCCTCCACCGCCGTCTTGCCGGCGAAGGCCGGGGCGTACGCCTTCCAGGTGGAGATCTCGCCCTTGCGGGCCTGACGGGTGGTCGTCGTCGTGTGCAACGCCTGGCCGACGGCCTGGTAGATCGGCTCGGGGGGCAGGCCGAGCAGGGCAYCGATCCCGGCGACGGCGGAGGGGCCCAGGTGGGCGATGTGGTCGATGCGGTGTTCGTGCAGGCAGATGCCGGTCACCAGGTCGACCTGGATCTCGTACGCGGTGGCGATCCCGTGGACCAGCTCGGCGCCGCCGCGGCCGGTGTGCTGCGCGACGGCGAGCACCGGGGGGATGTTGTCGCCCGGATGGGAGTAGTCCGYGGCCAGGTAGGTGTCGTGGAAGTCCAGTTCCCGCACGGCGACGCCGTTCGCCCAGGCCGTCCACTCCGGCGACACCCGTACTGCCCGCTCGACGCCGACGACCGTCGCTCCCGGGGTGTACGGATGGGCGAGCGCCTGGTCGCGGGCCGCGACGACCGGGCCGCGGGTCAGCGCCGCCGCGGCGACCGCCGCGTTGTCGATGATTCGGTTGCCGATCATCTCGACGACCTCCGGCGGCACCGGCACCCGCTCGGCGGCGACCTCGGCGATCTTCCAGGCAAGCTGGTCACGCCGGGGCGGCGCCTCGACGGACCGGCGGGCGCGCACCTCGTGCAGCTTCATCGGACATTCCCCCTGCCGTCTCCACGGTTCTCACCGGCCACTTTCCTCACGGCGGCGGAGCAGGTAGGTATCCATGATCCAGCCTTTACGCTCGCGGGCCTCGGCGCGGGTCCGCTCGATCAGCCCGCCGACCTCGGCGACCGGACCGTGCAGCAGGACCTCGTCCGGGGTGCCGAGGTAGGCGCCCCAGTAGATGTCGACGTCGTCGGCCGGCAGGGTCAGGAAGGTGTTCTCGGCATCGAGCATGACGACGACGTCGTCGACCCCCGGCGGGAATCCGGCGGCGAGCCGGCGACCGGTCGTGATCTCGACCGGGCCGCCGATCCGGTTCAGGATCAGCCGGTGGCGGGCGGCGAGCGCCTGCACGCTGGTGATCCCCGGGATCACCTCGTAGTCGAACCGCACCACGCCCCGCGCCACGATCCGGTCGATGATGCGCAGCGTGCTGTCGTACAGCGACGGATCACCCCAGACCAGGAACGCCCCGCAGCCATCCTCGCCCAGCTCGTCGAGCATCATCCGCTCGTACAGTGCGGCCCGGCGGGAATGCCAGTCCTCGACGGCGGCGGTRTAGTCCGTCGAGGACCGGTCGCGGCTCGGGTCACGGGCCTCGACGATCCGGTAGCCGTTCCCCTCGACGTGCCGGTCGAGGATCTCCCGCCGCAGCCGGACCAGGTCCTCCTTCGCCGCCCCCTTGTCCAGGACGAAGAAGACGTCGGCCCGATTCAGCGCCTTGACGGCCTGGATCGTCAGCTGGTCGGGGTCGCCGGCACCGATGCCAATGACGAGGATCGTGCGCATCTCAGCGCGGATCGGACCCGGCCGGGCTCACCGAATCCGGGCTCACCGAATCCGGGCCCGCCGAATCCGGGCCCGCCGAATCCGCCAGGCCCGGGGCGACGTCCACCCCTGGGACGATCTTGCCGGGGTTGAGGTTGCGGCCCGGGTCGATGCCGTCGAACAGCGCCGTGAGCAGGCGCACGCCGGCTGGTGAGATGTCGTCGGCGAGCCAGCGCGCGTGCTCGACGCCGACCGCGTGGTGGTGGGACAGGGTGCCGGCATGCTCGATGAAGCCCTGCTGGATCGCGGACTTCACCGTGTCGTACCCGTCGATCGCCTCCAGCGTCACCGGGGAGGCATAGGCGAACGTGAAGTACAGGCAGGCCCCGGAGTGGTACGAGTGCGACAGGTGGCACATGATCCAACCGGTCACACCGATCTCGGCGAACGCCTTGTTCGCCCGCGCGACCACCCCCCGGTACAGCGGGCCGAGCTGCGACCAGGACGTCGACGTCTCCGACACGTCGGCCATCGCGCCCTGACCGAGCAGGAAGTCCCGGATGTACGGGGTGTCGAACTTCTTCTGGTCGTAGAGCTGCCCCGGGCCGGTGCCGACACAGATCCCGCCCCGGCGCGCGACGATCGCCCCGACCAGCTTGCGCTGGGCCTTGACGTGCGCGGGTGAACCCTCGAAGCCGATGAACGACAGGCACATCTGGTCGAGGTCGTACCTGCGGACCCGGCGCAGGTACTGCTTCATACCGGCCGAGACGAGACTTGAGGCCAGGGAGCCGCGCTTGCGGGTAGCGAAGGAGAACCGCGTCTCGTTGGCGTCGGAGACCCGGGTGACCGTCGGCGCGGCCTCGCTCGCGGCGATCTCCCGCATGGCCAGCAGTGCCGCGTCCCAGGTCGGGAAGAAGTAGCCGAGGATCACGCGCTGCTCGGGCACTCGATGCACCTGCACCGTGGCCTCGGTGATGATCCCGAGCCGCCCCTCGCTGCCGAGGATCATCTCCCGCACGCTGGGGCCGGTCGACTGGCTGGGCACGGGCCGGGTGACGAGTACCCCGGCGGGGGTCACGACCCGCACCGCCCTGGTAATCTCCGCGATGTCGCCGTACTTGTCGGACTGCATGCCCGACGAGCGGGTGGCGATCCAGCCGCCGAGGGTGGAGTGGGCGAAGCTGTCCGGGAAGTGGCCGAGCGTCCAGCCCTGCGCGGCCAGCTGCTCCTCCAGACCCGGGCCGAGGGCACCGGCCTGTACGCGGGCGAGGCGGGCGTCRGCGTCGATCTCCAGCACCCGGTCGAGCCGGCCGAGGTCGACGGAGATCACCGGGCGGGTCTCGGTGCGCGGCGCCTCGAGACTGCCGGAGATGTTGGTGCCGCCGCCGAACGGGATGACGACCGCGTCCGCGGCCAGCGCCGCGGCCAGCACCGCCCGGACCGCCTCCTCGTCTCCCGGGTAGACGACGACGTCGGGCAGTCGGCCGAGGTCGTGGTTACGAACCCGGACGAGGTCACGCAGGCTCTTGCCGTAGGCGTGCACGACCCGCGCCTGTGCGTCGGTGGTGACGTGCTCCGCGCCGGYGGCGTCGACAAGCGCGGCGCGCAGCGGCTCCGGCAGCACGGGGTCCGCGATCGTCAGGTCCGCGAAGGCCGGTGGCTGGGCCGGCAGGCGGGTGATGTCGAGCCCGATGTGCGTACGGATGAACGGCGCGAGGTCGGGCTTGTCACTGGGGCTGAAGGAGACACTCTCCTTGCCCCAGCCCCACCACTTCATGTGCGTGACCAACGATGGCTCCTCGACGGGGACGGACAGYGGACGACGGCTCGGGGGGACGACGGCTCGGGGGGAGGGCGGCGGACCGCTCAGGTGCCGGCGAGACGTTCGACGACCGGCGCCATGGCGGTCAACGCGTCCAGGGAGACCCCGATCGTGCTGAGGCCGAAGCGCTCGCGGCGCTCGACGAGGTCGTCGACGATCTCGTCGACCGACCCGCACAGCGCGTGCGGGGTCGCGAGCGCCTGTTCGGAGGTGAGCCCGAACCCGGCGGCCAACTGCTCGGCGACCTGGGTGCGGTTGTCGGTGACGACGACGAGGTGGACGCGGACCTGAAGGGTGAGATCGTCCCAACGGGCGCCGGCGGCCTCCCGGATCCAGCGGACCTTCTCCTCGGTCGCCGCCGTCGTCGCGTTGGCGCCGAGCGAGGCGTCGATCACCCCGCCGGCCATGTTCATGTTCAGCCCGATGATGTCGGCCTCACGGGCGGCGAGGGTCAGCAGCCGGCGCCCGCCACCACCGATCACGATCGGCGGGTGGGGCCGCTGCACCGGCTTCGGCGTCCCGTTCAGGCCGGCGACCTGGTAGTGGGTGCCGCTGTAGGTGAACGGTCCGTCGGCGAACATCCCCTTGATGACGGCGAGGGACTCGGCGAGCCGGCCGATGCGCACCCCCGGCGGATCGAGCGGCAGACCGGCTCGGGAGTAGTCGGAGGTCATCCAGCCGGCGCCGAGGCCGAGTTCGAACCGTCCGCCGGACAGCGCGTCGAGGGTCGCCGCCTCCTTGGCCAGCACCACCGGATGGCGGTAGTCGTTACTGAACACCATCGCGCCGATCCGCAGCGTCGTCGTCGCGTCGGCCGCGGCCATCAGCGCCGCGATCGGCGCGACCTGCTCGTCGAGATGGTCGGAGACGGTCAACGTCGCGTAGCCGAGATCCTCGACCCGGTGGGCGAGGTCGGCCCATGACCGGGCGCTCACCTCGGCGGGGGAGGAACACTGGATGTTGAACCGGAACGGCCGTTTGTACGGCCCGCCGGAGACCTCGGTCACCGCAGCCACTCCTCCACTCACCGGGGCATCTCCAGGATGGGACACATCGAGGACGGGGCGCCTCGAAGACGGGACACCTCGAAGACGGGCACTCGCCGGTGGCATCCTCGAGGACGAGGCGGATACCAAGATAGCCCGTCGGGCGACCGGCGGCCGTCCCCGGCGCGACCCGACCGGCGCGACCCGACCGTCGTCAGACCGTCACCGGACCGACCCGATCGGCCCTAACCGTCACCGGACCGACCCGGCTGACCGGCGCAGCGACCGCAGGTACTCGCCGGCCGCCCGTGCCTGCTCCGGGGTCGGCGGCGGCTCGCGCAGTGCCTGGACGGCGGCACGGCGCGCCTCCCCGGTCAGCCGGTCGACGTAGAGGATCCCGTCGAGATGGTCGACCTCGTGCTGGAAGCAGCGCGCAAGCAGGCCCTCGCCGGCGTACTCGACCGGCTGCCCCGTAACGTCCACCCCGCGGACCCGCGCGGCCAGCGCCCGCGTGGTCGGGAAGTGCAGCCCCGGGACGGACAGGCATCCCTCCGGGCCGTGCTGCTGGGTCTCCCCGGACCGCTGGGTCTCCCCGGACCGCTGGGTCTCCCCGGACCGCTGGGTCTCCCCGGACCGCTGGATCCCGCCAGGCCGCTGGGTCTCCCCGGGCCGCCCCGGGTCCGGGCCGAGTTCCAGCACCGGGTTCACCACCACCCGCGGCACCCGTGGTACCGACTCGTCACGCGGGTCGTAGTCGACGTCGAAGACGAACAGGCGCAGCCCGACCCCGATCTGCGGGGCGGCAAGCCCCACCCCGGGCGCGTCGTACATGGTGTCGATCATGTCGGTGACCAGCCGACCGAGCGCAGTGTCGAACTCCGTGACCAGCGTGGTCGGAGTGCGCAGAACGGGATCACCAACGGTGCGGATCGGGAGCACGGTCATGCGGGATACTGTGCCACGTGAATCGTGAAGGACACCTGGATCGTGAAGGACAGTCAGACGGATCGTGACGGCCGGCGTGGCGATCCGTCCGCCGCCGGGATCGCCGCGTTGCGCGCCCGCGGGGAGCGGGTTACCCCGGCCCGCCGGGCGGTGCTCCAGGTACTCGCCGGCACGAGCGAGCACCTGTCCGTTGACGACGTCTTCGCCCGGGCGGAGACGATCGTCCCGGGCATGCACCGCACCACCGTCTATCGCGCGGTGGAGACCCTCGGCGACCTCGGCCTGGTCACCCACGTCCACCCCGACCACGGGCCGGCCGTCTACCACCTGGCGGCGGCCCTCACCGGCGGCGCCCACCTGCACGTCCGGTGCCGCTCCTGCGGCACGATCCTCGACGTGCCCGCGGACCTGCTCGACGACGTCGCGCGTCGGCTCGCCACCACCGTCGGGTTCACCCTGCAGCCCGACCACGCCGCCCTTGCCGGTCGGTGCCGCGCCTGTTCGGTGACGTCCCCGTCCGTGGACGGGGACCTCGCACCCGCATGACGAGGGTCCGCGCCCGCATGACGAGGGTCCGCGGCGGCGCGGCGAGGACCGCGCGCCGGCGTAATCTCGCAGGTACCGACTATCGCGAGGAGGCTGCGGGGATGCCGCCGGAGCAGGGCCCGGTCGTGCTGGGCATCGAGACGTCCTGCGACGAGACCGGGGTGGGGCTCGTCCGGAACGGCACGCTGCTGGGCGAGGCCCTGTCGACGAGCATGGACCAGCACGCCCGCTACGGCGGGGTGGTCCCCGAGATCGCCGCCCGGGCCCACGTGCAGGCGCTGGTGCCCTGCGTGCGCGCGGCGCTGTCCTCGGCGGGGCTGTTCGTGGCGGACATCGGCGCCGTCGCGGTCACCGCCGGCCCCGGCCTCGCCACCGCCCTGCACGTCGGGGTGGCCGCGGCGAAGGCGTACGCCACGGCGCTCGATGTTCCCCTCTACGGCGTGCACCATCTCGCCGGTCACCTCGCCGCGGACCTCGTCGACGGCGAACCGCTACCCGATCCCCTCATCGCCCTGATCGTCTCCGGCGGGCACACGTCGCTGCTGCGGGTGGGGGACCTCGCTCGCGACCCGATCACCCACCTCGGCGACACGCTTGACGACGCGGCCGGGGAGTGCTTCGACAAGGTCGCCCGGGTGCTCGGCCTGCCCTATCCGGGCGGTCCCGCGGTCGACCGAGCCGCGGTCGGCCACGATGCGACGGCGCTGGCCTTCCCCCGGCCGCTGACCGGCCGGGCGGACGCGCCCTACACCTTCTCGTTCTCGGGGCTGAAGACCGCCGTCGCCCGATGGGTCGAGTCGCATCCCGACTCCCCCGTACCGGCCGGCGATGTGATCGCATCCTTCCAGGAGGCAGTCGTCGACGTGCTCACCGCCAAGGCGGTCCGTGCCTGCCTCGACCACGGGATCGGTGACCTGCTCATCGTCGGCGGGGTCGCGGCGAACAGCCGGCTGCGGGCGCTGGCGGCCAGCCGCTGCGAGCAGACCGGCATCCGGCTGCGGATACCGGCCCGCCGGCGGTGCACGGACAACGGCGTGATGATCGCGGCGTTGGGTGACCTGCTCGTCCGCGCCGGCGCCGAGCCCTCCCCCGCCGAGCTCACCGCCATGCCGGGCGCGTTCCTCGAACGGGCCCAGCTCGGCACCGCRCTGCCGGCCCTGCACGCCGCGTGAGCACCGGCGGGCCCCTCGAACGGGAGAAGCGCGACGATGCACCTCGGACATGAGGAGTTCCAGAGAACTGACGGGCGGGCCAGCACGGGGCCAGCTGACGCGGGGCCAGCCGGCGCCGGGCGGGCGCCGCGGATCGGGGTCGGCGGCCCGGTGGGCAGCGGTAAGACGGCCCTGGTCGCCGCGCTGTGCCGGGCCCTGTCGTCGAGCCTGCGCATCGGGGTGGTGACGAACGACATCTACACCACCGAGGACGCCGACTTCCTGCGCCGGGCCGGCGTGCTCGATCCCGAGCGGATCCGCGCGGTCGAGACCGGCTGCTGCCCGCACACCGCGATTCGCGACGACATCACCGCGAACCTTGACATGGTCGAGGACCTGGAGGCCGACACCGGCCCCCTGGACCTGGTCCTCGTCGAGTCCGGTGGTGACAATCTCACCGCGACGTTCAGCTACGGGCTAATCGACCGGCAGATCTTCGTCGTCGACGTCGCCGGGGGCGACAAGGTGCCCCGCAAGGGCGGACCGGGGGTGACCGGCAGCGACCTGCTGGTCATCAACAAGACCGATCTGGCCCCCCTGGTGGGCGCCGACCTCGACGTCATGGCCCGGGACGCKACCGCGGCCCGCGGTGCCCGTCCGGTGGTGTTCACCTCGCTCACCGCCGACCCCACGGCCGCGGACGTGACCGCCTGGGTACGGGCCCAGCTCGCCGAACTGTCCCCGCGCGGCGGTTCCTACGATGCGTCCGATGCGTCTAATGCGTCGCAACCTTTAAATAGGATGTGAGAGCGTCGTAGCGGTGAGGGGTTTCATGGCGGTGAGGGGTTCCAGGGGACCGGTGCCGGGCGACGGAGGTCCGCCCCTGGTGGGATACACCCTGCGCTACCTGCATGACCCTGCCCAGCACTGGCGGCAGCGCTACGACCGGTATGGCCCGGTGTCATGGGAGCGGACCTTCGGGCTGCGGGTGGTGAGCCTGCTCGGCCCGGACGCCACCGGCTTGGCGCTGCGCAACCATGAGCAGGCATTCGCGAACGRCCCGGGGCAGCAACGGATAGCCGGACCGTTCTTTCGGCGCGGATTGAGCATGCTCGACTTCGACGAGCACCGCCACCACCGTCGGATCCTCGCCGGCGCGTTCGCCCCGGACAGACTGCGCGGCTATCTCGCYGGGATGAACCCGTCCATCGAACGGGGCGTCGCGGGGTGGCGGCCGGGCGCGAGGTTCCAGGTTTATCCCGCGGTCAAACAGCTCACCCTCGAACTGGCGACCCGGATCTTCATGGGTGAACGGCTGGGACCGGAAGCCGACCGGTTCAACGCCGCGCTGTTCGCCTGCATCCGCGCGCCGGGCGCGGTGGTCCGCGTGCCGGCACCCGGGCTACGTTGGTCGCGTGGCTTGGCCGGGCGCCGGTACCTGGAGGAGTTCCTGCGGCTGCGGGTGCCCGCGAAACGAGCCGGGAGCGGCACCGACATGTTCAGCCGGCTCTGCCACGCCGAGGCCGAGGACGGCAGCAGGCTGAGCGACGACGACGTCGTCAACCACATGATCCTGATGATGGTGGCCGCGCACGACACGTCCACGATCACGATGACCAGCATGAGCTACTATTTGGCACGGCATCCGGAGTGGCAGCAGCGGTGCCGCGAGGAGTCGCTCGCCCTCGGCACGCCAGCGGTGGACCATGCCGACCTCGATCGGCTGYCGTCACTCGCTCTGGTCATGAAGGAGGCGCTGCGCCTGGTCACGCCGGTGCCGATCCTCCTGCGCGCCACAGTGAAAGACATCGACGTGCTCGGCGTCACGGTGCCCGCCGGTACCGTGGCCGCCCTCGCGCTCGCCTTCACCCACCAGATGCCGGAGTACTGGCCGAGCCCGGAACGGTTCGACCCGGAGCGGTTCGCGGACCACCGTCGCGAGGACAAGGTACATCCCTACGCCTGGCAACCGTTCGGTGGCGGGCCACATACCTGCATCGGTCTGCACTTCGCCGGTCAGCAGGTGAAGGCGATCCTGCACCAGATGCTGCTGCGGTACCGGTGGAGCCTGGCACCGGGCTACCGGATCTCATTAGACCGTTTCCCGCTGCCTGTTCYACGGGACGGGCTACCGGTCCAGCTGGAAAAGATCACCTGACCACCTGACCGACCGGCAGACCTACCGGTGCGGCCGCGGCTCGATAGAGGAGTTCGACATCCACCGCGAGATCGGCCGCCACCTGAGCTTCGGCTACGGCATCCACCACTGCCTCGGCGCCGCACTGGCCCGCATCGAGGGCAAGGTGGCCCTGGACGAGGTCCTCACCCGCTTCCTCGACTGGGAAATCGCCTGGGACAACGCCGTCCAAGCCCGTACCTCCACGGTCCGCGGCTGGGCATCGATGCCCGTGCGTGTCTCGTAGCGTCCCGTAAGGCCCGTAAGGCCCGGCGGCCAGCCCCGCTGCCCGCGTGGTGTCCCCGGCCCCGCCTCACCGGCATCGAAAGTCCGTTCCCGTGCGGCTGGGTCCGGCACCCTCCGTCGAGGACAGGGGGCCGACAGCGTGCGTTGGCTTCGGTCCTGGCGCGGAGGCCGGGCCGGGCGAGTGCGTGTCAGGAGAGCTTCGAGGGCCACCAGATCTTCGGACCGAGGTCATGGCTCAGCGCCGGCACGAGGACCGAGCGGACCAGAACCGTGTCCAGCAGCACCCCGAAGGCCACCGAGAAACCCACCTGGGCCAGGAAGACCAGCGGGAGGACGCCGAGCACGGCGAACGTCCCGGCGAGGACGATCCCGGCCGAGGTGATGACCCCGCCCGTGACCGCGAGRCCGCGCACGATGCCGCTACGGGTGCCGTGGATGAGGGTCTCCTCCCGGACCCTGGTCATCAGGAAGATGTTGTAGTCGATCCCCAGGGCGACGAGGAAGATGAACGCAAACAGCGGGAAGCCGGGATCCGCGTTGGCGAACCCGAARACGTGGTTGAACACCACCGCGCTCACGCCCAGCKTCGCGGCAAACGAGAGCACCACCGTCGCGATCAGGAGGACCGGGGCGAGCAGCGCCCGCAACAGGACGCCGAGCACGAGGAGGATGACGACCAGCACGATCGGGATGATCAGGTTGCGATCGTGGCGCGAGGCGTTCTGGGTGTCGAGATTGATCGCCGACTGGCCACCGACCAGGGCGTTCGCCCCGGGCACCTCCCGGACGACCCGTCGGATCGCAGTGATCGTGTTGTAAGCCTCGGCGGTRTCATAACGGTGGACGATGGCGGCGTCGATGGCGATTCGACCGTCAACCGGGGCGACCTGGACCGACTTCGGGGCGCATCCGTCGGAACCCCTCGCCGCCGGACGTCCACCGGACGCCAACCGGGCGGCGAGTTTGGCGTAGTCGACCTCCACGCAGACCGAGCCGGGAGCGGTGGCGACGCCGTCGACCTTCCGGACGGCGGCGATGACGTCCGCGGCGGCAACGGTGTTGGTGATGATGACGGCCGGGGCGCCCTGCCCCTGGCTGAAGTTGGCGTCGAAGATCTCCTGGCCGACGATCGCCTCCGGCCGCCCCGTCAGGCTGTCCGTCGTCGACAGGCCGTCGACCTTCAGGGTGACGATCAGGGACGAGCAGGCCAGCAACACGACCGTCGTGACGATCCAGGCCCACCGGGCCCGGCGGACGAGGCCTCCGGCGAAGCGTGCCCAGAGACCGTGACCGGCGAGGTCGGCCTGGTGATCGACGCGGGGAATGCGAGGCCAGAAGATCCAGCGCCCGGCGATCACCAGGAACACCGGCAGGAAGATCAGCATGATCAGGGCTGTGCAGGCGATGCMGATCGCCGCCACCGGCCCGAGGCTGCGGGTGGAGTTCAGTTCCCCGAGGCTCAGGCAGAGCAGGCCGAGGATCACCGTTACCGCCGAGGCGGTAATCGCCGGAGCGGCGCCCCGCCAGGCCACGATCATCGCCTGGATCCGGCTRGGGTAGGCGTGCAGCTCCTCCCGATAGCGGCTCACCAGCAGCAGCGCGTAGTCGGTGCCGGCGCCGATGACCAGCACCGACAGGATGCCCTGGCCCTGTCCGTTGAGGGTGAGGACGTTGTTCTTGGCCAACGGATAGATGATCAGCGCCGAGACGCCGAGCGCGAGCACCGCGCTGAACAGCGGGAAGAACCACAACACMGGGCTGCGATAGACGAGCAGCAGGATGCCCACGACGACGAGGCCCGCGGCGAGCAGCAACAGCCCGTCGAGGCCGGAGAATGCCTCGATGAAGGCGACGAGCAGACCCCCCGGCCCGGCCGGGTGCACGGCGAGACCGGCCGGTGCCCCGTCGCGGGCGGCCGCGACGACGGCCTTCTCGACGTCGACGAGCTCATCACCCTTGACCTCGCGGCCGCCGTCCTGGGCGACGAGCGGCACGGCCACGGCGGCCACAGCGCCGTTGCGGGCGAACTGGGGCGGCCCGAGCTGGCCGGCGTCCACCCCGTGAATCCCGGCGAAGGACCTCACGTCGGCGGTGATCTTGGCTTTGTCCTGCGCGGTCAGCCCGCCCTGGCGGTCGTAGACGACGAAGCCGGGAATCGTCCGCACGGAGCGAAACTGCCGCGACGCGGTGTCGACCTTGGTCGACTCGGCCGAGTTCGGGAGGTAGGCGGCATTGTCGTTCTTCTGGACCTCACCGAGCTTGCCCTGGTAGGACCCGCCGACGCCGCCGAGCAGGAGCCAGCCGACGGCCAAGACCGCGAAGACGTAGACGATGCGTGGCCGGCGGGCGCGCGCCGGACGGCCACCGGAACCGGCGGGGCCGGAAGCGGAATCCGCCAGGGTGCCGTTGCCGTCCCCGGCGACAGCCGGCCCCGGCGGGGGCGGTGCTGCTGGCGCTGGCGGGGTCTGCGCCCGTGCCACCGACCCGCCGCTGTCCCTGACCTCGGACTCGTCCCCGCTGGTCATGCCCGTCTCCCCACGCCGAACGCACATCCTGCCCAACGATGGCGATTCTGGCGCATGCCACCGACAGAACTCGTAGGCCCCACCGGCCGGCTGGCGAAGAACCGATGAAAACCTTCACGTCAGGGATGTGACCCGCAAGCCCGGGGTGACTCGGTGCGGTAAGCGGCTCGCGATGACCGTCAGCCCGGACCGTCAGCCCGGACCGTCAGCCCGGACCGTCCGTCCCGGTGGCGGCCTGCGCAGCGAGCAGGGTGTTGCGCAGCAGCATCGCGATCGTCATCGGCCCCACCCCGCCCGGCACCGGGGTCAATTTCCCGGCCACCTCGCGCACCGCCTCGAAATCCACGTCGCCACGCAGGCCCTGCGGGGTCCGGTGCATGCCGACGTCGATGACGGTGGCGCCCGGCTTCACCGCGTCGGCGCCGATGATYGCCTGCTTTCCCRCTGCGACGACGAGCACGTCGGCGCCGCGGCAGACCGCCGCCAGGTCCCGTGTACGGGAGTGACAGATCGTTAGGGTCGCGTTACGTCCCACCAGCAGCGCTGCCACCGGACGACCGACCAGCTCCGAACGACCGACGACGACCGTGGGCGTACCGGACAACTCGACGTCGTAGGAGTCCAGCAACTCGATGATCCCGGACGGTGTGCAGGGCCGCAGACCCGGCAGACCCCGGGCGAGCAGACCGACGCTGGCGGTGGTGAGCCCGTCAACGTCCTTCCCGGGTGGGATCCGGCCGACGAGCGCGGCCCCGTCCAAGCCTTCGGGCACCGGAAGCTGCAGCAGAATACCCGACACGGCCGGATCGGCGGCAAGATCATCCAAGAGCGCCGCGACCTTCTCCTGGGAGGTGTCGGCCGGCAGGTGTTGATGCAGGTCGGCCATGCCGGCCYCGACACAGGCCCGACGCTTGCCACCGACGTACACGGCGGACGCGGGGTCGTCACCCACGAGCACGGTCGCGAGGCCGGGCTGGATGCCGGTCCGGTCGCGGAACTCAGCGACCTCCCTGGCCACGTTCTCACGCACTCTGCGGGCGACGGCCTTGCCGTCGATTATCACTGCGCTCACTATCRGCCCTTCGCGTCACGGTCGTCAGATCATGTCCGGGTTCTATTCGGGTCTCCGATCCGGTCTCCAAGCCGGGTCATGCCCGGGTCAGCCAGGCGTCCGGCGCGGTCCCCCGACATCCGGCGGAGCCCGAGCGAGCACGCTACGCCAACATGGCACACAGGTGCCCGGTACCGTCATACCCACCACCGAGGGGAACCCTCGGCGCGGGAAGCACCGACGCCGGCCACATTGTCCGGCCACATTGTGGGGAGCAAGGCACGGTCCAGGGACCGCAGACCGTGCTCAGGTCCCCCCACATTCACCGGCGACGGCCGGGTGACGGCCAGCCGACGGACGGGTAACGGCCCGGTGACGGCCGGTGGCCGTCACGGGCGGGCCGCTGGAACTCCCGAATAGGCCACGGCGGCCAGCCAGAGACGAACCTCACGCGGGGTACACAGACGAACGACCCGGTGTCCGGCGTGGTGTTCGGCGATGCTGTCGGCGAGACGGTTGCGGCTGGTACTCGGATATCTCCACAGCCACGTGAGAAAAGCGAGGTCGAGCCGTTCCGGGCAGTTCGCGGCGAGGTCGGGACGGTTCCGCCCGTGCCACCGCGCCCAGCGTCGCAGTACTCGTGGGATGGTGATCCGCCGCGGCAGGTCCAGGAACACGATGAGGTCGGCGGCGGGAATGCGCAGGTCCAGCGTGCCGCCGTAGTTCCCGTCCATCACCCATGCGGGCTCGGCGACGAGGTCGGCGACGACGGACCGCCATTGCGCCGTGGGTGTCTCGACCCATCCCGGTTGCCAGAAGTACCGGTCGAGATGCACGAGCGGCAGTCCGGTCTGGCGCGCGAGCTCACGCGCCAGGGTGCTCTTGCCCGCCCCGCCGCTGCCGACGACGAGGATCCGCCGGGCGTCAGAGGGCATCGCTGCCGGCGCGGAGTCACGGCTCGTCCCGAGCGCATTCACCCGGTCAGTGTCCCACTGGTGCGCCCGGCCTGGTGGCGAAACATCGTGCTTCATCCTGACCCGACCGTCACCGCCAAGCCGATGGGGTGAGCCGCCGACGGTGCCAGCGTGTCGTTGATTGACGACGGTAGATCATGTTGCAATCCTCCGGCCTCGGAGAGTTGGCATTGCGTGATGGCTCCACGAACTCCTCCAGCCGGTCGACCGACGTCGGCCGATCACCGTCGACGGCTGACCGTGGCAGCCGGCCAGAGGAGATCATTTCGCGATGAACGATCGAAGGACATTCATCCGTGCCGCCACGGTGGCCACGACCCTCGCGCCCTGGTCGCTCGGCTACCTCGGCGCGGCCACCGCGGCGGGCGCGGCCACCGCGGCGCCGTCCTCCCCACCCGCGCCCACCCGACCCGCCGTCGTGGACATTCCATCCCCGACCGGGGCCTCCGGTCTCCTCACCGGCGGCAACACCGCAGGCCTTTTCGCGGGCTACTGGCAGACCTCATCCTCCGAGCTCAGTGGGTTCGTCTACCACGGCGGTACGGTGCGCGGCCTGCCGGGGAACAGCCGGYCGGCCGCGGTGAGCGAGGCCGGCGTGGTCGTCGGCGAGAACACCACGCGTTACAGCCGGGAGGCGTTCCGCTGGAACCGTGGCGTCTATCAGTCGCTGGGATTCCTCGGCGGCACCCCCAGTCAGGGCGGACAGTCCAGTACCGCGGTCGACGTCAGCGACACCGGATTCATCGTGGGGACCAGCACCACCAATACGGGCGAGCAGCACGCCTACCGGTGGTCGAACGGCACGATGACGGATCTGGGCACGCTTGGCGGACCGTTGAGTTCCGCCGTGGCCGTCACGGTGCAGGGAAGGGTGGTGGGTAACAGCCTCACCCGGGAGGGCGCCAGCCACGGGTTTCTCTGGTCGGCCGGCACAATATCGGATCTCGGGACCCTCGGCGGTTCCTCGACCGTCGTCGCCGACGTGAACAACGCCAGGCAGATCGTGGGGACCAGCGAGACCTCGGACGGCCATTCCCGCGCGTTCCTGTGGGACGGCGGCCGCATGACCGATCTCGGGACCCTCGGCAGTGACCTGCACAGCGAGGCGGTCGCCGTGAACAGGCTCGGTCAGGTGTTGGTGCGCAGCCTCGGATCGTCGGGTGGCGGGTTCCTGTGGATCGCGGGTCGCCGCATCCCGATCACCTCACCGCTCGGCCCGCTGGAGCTTCTCGACCTCAATGATCACGGTGTGGTGTGCGGGACGGTGCCCTCGGGTCAGGGCAGCCACGCGTTCCGCTGGTACCGCGGCCGGCTGACCGATCTGGGCACCCTCGGAGGACCGGTGAGCACGGGCAACGCCGCCACCCCGAACAACGTCGTGCTCGGTTCCGCGACCACCACGGACTCCCCGTTTCCCCATGCGGCGTTCTGGCCGAACACCGGCGCCTGACGTTCTCGGCGAGCCGTCACAATGGTTTCTCGGTGACGAGGGGCTTCTCGGTGACGAGGCCGCCGTTGACGTGCAGCCGGCGGGTCACGGCGACCGTGTCGAGCATGCGCCGATCATGGGTGACGAGTAGCAGGGTGCCCGCATAGCCGGCCAGCGCCTGTTCGAGCTGATCGATCGCCGGAAGGTCGAGGTGGTTGGTGGGTTCGTCGAGCACCAGGCAGTTCACGCCGACCGCCTGCAGCAGCGCGAGCCCCGCCCGGGTGCGTTCTCCCGGCGACAGGGACGCCGCCGGCCGGGTGACCTGATCCGGGCCGAGACCGAACTTCGCGAACAGGGTGCGCACCTCACCCGCCGGCCAACTGGTCGCCCGCTCGGCGACGGCCAGCGCCGTGGCCTCACCCCGGAACAGGCCGCGGGCCTGGTCGATCTCGCCGAGCCGCACGCCGGACCCGAGTGCCTGGTGCCCCCGGGCCAGGGGGATACGGCCGAGCAGCGCACCCAGCATGGTCGTCTTGCCCCCGCCGTTCGGCCCGGTGATCACCACCCGGTCCGCCCACGCGATCGTCAGATCGACCGGCCCCAGGGTGAAGCCCGACCGGGCCACCACCGCGCCGGTCAATGTCGCGACGACATCGCCCGACCGGGGCGCGGCGGCGATCGACATGCGCAGCTGCCATTCCTTGCGGGGCTCCTCGACCTCCGCCAACCGGTCGATGCGGGACTCGATGGACCGGACCCTGGCCGCGCTCTTCGTCGCCGCCTCGATCCGGGCTCCCTTGGCAGCCCGGTCACCGTCGGGCATCCGCCGCTTCGCCCGCACCGAACCCCGCACCGCCTGCTCCCGCTGGCGTTGCGCCTGGGCGACGAGATCGGCTCGCTGGCCGGCGTACTCCTCGTACCGCTCCCGGGCTTGACGCCGCGCGACCTCGCGGGCCTGCAGGTATGCCGTCCATCCGCCAGCGAAGAGGGTGAGGCCGTGCCGGTGCGGATCGAGTTCGGCGACGGTGTCGATGGTGCGGTCGAGGAACTCGCGGTCGTGGCTGACGACGACCAGCGCCCCGGGCACGCCTTGGACGAACCGCTCGAGCCGTTCCAGCCCGTCGAAGTCGAGGTCGTTGGTGGGCTCGTCGAGCAGGGTGATGTCGAACCGGGACAGCAGGACGCCGGCCAGCGATCCCCGGGCGGCCTGCCCGCCGGACAACGCCGTCGTCGGGCTGTCGAGCGCGCCCGCGGGCAGACCGAGATCGGCGCACACCTCTTCGGCGCGGGCGTCGAGGTCGGCCGCGCCGATCGCCAGCCACCGCTCCAGGGCGACGCTGTAGCGGTCGTCGACTCCGGACATGCCAGGAGCCCCGGACGTGCCAGAAGCCCCGGACGTGCCAGAGACCCCGGACATGCCCAGGGCCAACGCCTCGGTCGCGGCGTCGAGCTCGGCCTGCGCCGCGGCGACGCCGGTGCGACGGGCGAGGAAGGCCCGCAGGGTCTCCCCGGGGTTGCGGTCGGGTTCCTGGGGGAGCAGGCCGACGTTGGCGGTCGGCGGCGCGAGATCCACCCGGCCCGCGTCGGGCGTCACCTGCCCGGCGAGGGCACGCAACAGCGTCGACTTACCGACGCCGTTGGGCCCCACCACGCCGAGACGGTCGCCGGGCGCGACGGTGAGGGAGACGCCGTCGAGGACGGTCGCCCCACCGCGGGTGACGGTGAGGCCGGACGCGACGAGGGTGGCGGACATCTGACCAGTCTGGCGCATGGACGACGCATCGCGTCCCGCCCCCTGTGGTCGCCTCCATCCGGTGGGATCCTACGGTGGGACCGTGCGGCTGACCGACGTCGAGGCCCGCACCCGGTTCACCGCGGCGCGGGTCGCCCGGCTCGCCACCGCCGGTGGCGACGGACGTCCACACATCGTGCCCGTCACCTTCGCCGTGAACGCGGGCGYCRTGAACGCGGGCGCCGCCAGCGTCGTCACCGCAGTCGATCACAAACCGAAGAGCACGCTCGGGGGTCTGCGGCGCCTGCGCAACATCACCGAGAATCCTCAGGTCAGCCTGCTCGTCGACGCCTACGACGACGACTGGTCGCGGCTGTGGTGGGCGCGCGCCGACGGCGAGGCCCGCATCGTCCGGGCGGGAGAACCCGGACACGCCCCCGCCGTCGAACTGCTCATCGCCCGATATGACCAGTACCAGGCTGCCCCGCCCGCCGGGCCGGCAATCATCGTGACGGTGGCCCGCTGGTCAGGGTGGGCCTTCTCGGCGTAGCCGGCTGTTGACATCGCCCTCAGCGCGGGCCGGTTTCGGTCGTACCCGGCGCCCGCGGGCGGTCCCAGCCGGGAGGCAGGGTATCCGGTGTGCGCCAGGACGGGTCCGGCTGGAAATCGCACCAGGTGCCGTCGAACGGGAACGCCCTCGCCTCGACGAGCCGCAGCAGCCGCTCGCCCTCGGCCCGCACCGCCGCCGCGTCGGTGACCCAGTAGTGCTCGGGAAACGCGAGCCGTTCCGCGAGCTCGTGCTCGTCCTTCCACTGCCAGGTCCGGTCCGGGCAGACCCACAGGTCGAGGTCGTGGTCGGTCGTATCCACCCCGACGAGTCCGTCGTAGCGCCAGGCCACGGCGGGTGCCTCGAGATTGATGTACCAACGGGCGAACCGCCCCTGCCGGTCCCAGAACCACCACACCGAGTGTGCGCCCGCCGGCGGGATCAGCATGAGGATGTTCGGCCCAGGCCAGGGCCTCGTCACCAGCACCGTAGATTGGCGGATCCATTCGGCGAACGGCATGTCGCGCAGGCCGCGACCGTCCGTGCTCAGCTCGACGGCCATCGGGCAGCCGTGCGGGATCCACAGCCGCAGGCCGCGCTCATCGTGGCCGACCACGTGACCCGCGCGGACGAAGACGAGCCGCTTGGTGGTGRACGACCGGTGCACGACCACTTCGCCCGGGACAAATCCGCCCGGGACGAACGGACCCGCCGGTGCGGCGCCCGAAGCGGGCGGTGGCGATGCCTGGGGACCGGGATGGGGACCAGCCTGGGAACCGGGATCGTACGCCACGGGGCTTTCCGGCTTCGTCACCGTCCGACTGTACGGTGCCGCCCCGCCCCGGCGTGTCCCCCGCCACAACCTCACAACAGACGGGATGGGACGCTCGTGACGGTCGATTCCGCCGTCGATCAACCGACGGCACCGGCCAGCAGCTCCCGGACGACGGGCACCATCGGATGCTCCATCCCCCAGACCCTGAGCAGATCGGCGAGCAGCGCCGATAGGGTCTCGGTGGCCGACGCCCGATGGCCGGCGCCGAGCTGCAACAGCCCGATCTGCCGTCGCAGCTCGAAGACCTGGGCGTCGTCCGCACCGAACACCCTGATCTCGTCCTCCAGCAGCCCACGAAGCTGTTCGAGCGCCTGGCCGGTCTCACCGATCAGGGCCCGGCAGGTCGCCTCCCGCAGACGGCAGCGCAGAACCCGCTCGCTGTCCGGAGCGTCCCGGTGGACGAGATCGACGAGAAGCGTGCGGTAGCCGTCCACGGCGCGGCGGAAGTCACCGCCCTCGAACAGGTGGTCCGCCAGATCGAGACGGAGCGCGAGCACGTCCGCGCTGTCGTGGCCGAGGGCACGACCGGCCCGGTCCACCGCCGCCGCCAGCACACCGGCGGCCTGGCTGTAGCGGGAAGCCCGGGCCAACGTCCGAGCCTCGTCCCGGGCACGACGAAGCTCGGACCGCCCGACCCCGCCACCGGATTCCCCGGGCGGTCCAGCGGCGGATCCCCGTGTGGAGGCGGCGGTGTTCCGGGCCGCCCCGCGCGGTACCACCCGGCCCGCGACCGCCGCGTACATCCGTACCGGGTTGTCCACGGCGTCGTCGACGGCCCCGGGAAGCGGGCCGAGGTCCACCACGGATCCGATCAACGCCGCGTACACCTTCTCCACGCCGCACGGGCGATCCTCCGGTGCCTTGCTCAGCATCGCGGCGACCAGCTCGTCGAGGCCGCGCGGCACGTCGGCGCGCAGCGACCGCACCCGCGCCGGGACCTCCTCGACCTGCTTGTTCATCACCGTGTAGGACGACGCACCGGCGAACAGCCGCTGACCGGTCAACATCTCGAACAGCGTGGCACCCAGCGCGTAGATGTCGGTGGCGGGCGTGCTCAGGCCGGCAAGCACCTGCTCGGGCGCCATGTAGGCAGGGCTGCCGAGGTGCTGRCCGGTCACCGTGATCTTCGACAGGTTGGTCCGGTCGAGCGCAACGGCAAGCCCGAAGTCCAGCACCTTCACGGTACCGTCCGGCTCCAGCATCAGATTCGCCGGTTTGAGGTCGCGGTGCACGAGCGACGCCCGATGCGCCACCGCGAGCACCGAGGCCACCTGGGCGGCAATCGCGGCGGCCCAGCCGACGGGCAGCGCGCCTTGCTCGGCGACGAGATCCGCCACGCTGAGGCCKTGCACCCGCTGCATGACCAGGTAGGGACGCTCCTCGTGGGTACCCGCGTCGTACACCRCCGGCACCCCCGGATGCAGCAGGCGGGCGGTGATGCGGGACTCCCGGATGAACCGGCGGATCAGCTCCTGGTCGGGCTGGCCGTCGGGAAAACGGACGAACTTGACCGCGATCTCCCGGTCGAGTTTCACATCCCGGCCGACCCAGACCTCACCCATTCCGCCCTTGGCCAATGGAACAGCCTCGAGCTCATACCGCCTGTCGATCATCCACCGCGCGGCCACCGTGCCCCCGTCCCTTCCCGCCCGATCCCCGGGAACACTACCCCCRCCCGGAAACGGCATCGGCCACGGCATTGTCGGCCGGCCACGGCATTGTCGAGTTGCTGATCCGGGCTGCACCGCGCCGCCTTCAGCGTCACCAGGAGAAGGCTTCGGCCGGACCTGTGTACCGGGCAGGGGTGTCATTACCCGGGACCTGTCTCCCCGCCCCGCAGGCTTCCGTCGGCGATTCCGAGATGACCGAGCCGGACGATGGTCTCGGCCAGTTCCACCGCGTTGCGCAGCGACTTCTCGACCATCGTGAGGCGCTGGAAGTCGAGCCCCCGGGAACGCTGTTCGGCCAGCGGGAGAACCGGTATCCGGACCCGCCGCGGGTCGGCGCGCGGCGACGATCCACCCGAGCGACCGGCGGCCTGGGCATCCGCGCCACCACCGGATCGCCCGTGCGCCCGATGGCCTGCCGCCCGCAGGATCCCGGCCAGGAAGTACGGATCGAGCCGGTCGGGATCGCCCCGCAGGAGCACCACCCGCGGCCCGAGAACGGCGCCCGCGTCCTCGACGACTCGGGCCATGCTCTCCCCCGACGCCGTCACACAGACGACGTCGCCGGGCCGGAGAACGAGCATTCCGGCCAGTTCCTCCGTCCGGCTCGACGGGCCCCGCCCATGCCGGACATCGCCCGCGGTGAGCAACGGCAGGTCACCGACCCCGGCCCTGGTCTGCAACGGGGCCATCAGGATCGTCAACGATCCGGCTTTTGCCAACTCACCGATCGTGACGCTCGACGTGACGCTCAACGAAGCCGGCCGGTCCGCCGGTCCGGATCCCCTCGGTGGGGTCAGGAGGGGAACCGCCGAGGACAACGAGGCCACCGTCGCCAGGAAATCCTCCCGGACAGCGGGGAATTCACCGACCGCGGGAAATTCACCGACAGCGGTTCTTTCCGGAGGATGGTCGATGTAGCGTCGCGGGCTCACGTCGACCTCGTCGTCGAGGAGGTCCGCAACGCATATCCGCCGGAATCCCGCCGGCAGATCGGCGTCGTCGGCCACCTGGTCCGCCTGGGCGGCGGTGTCGCCGCCGAACCCGCCAGCGGCGACGAACAACGCCCAGGCCGCTTCGACGACGGCGATCTCATCGCGCGCCAGGCCCAGCAGCACCTGAGCGGGCGTCGCCCCGGCCCCGCCGGCACCGGCATCGGAACCGGCACCGGCATCGGGGCCGGCCCCGCGGCGGAGCACCCACAGATCCGGGGCCGATCCCGCCGGGAACAGGCCGGGCGGCAGCCCCAGCACGGCGCGCAACTCCCCGGCGCGCAGCAGGTTCGCCCTGATGCGGCGCCCGGCACGGCGCGACGCGGCGGCCGCCGGCATGATGACCAGCACCTGCGCGCCGTCCCGGGCGTGCGCCAGGCAGTACTGCACCCAGGCCAGCTCGGGTTCCCCCCGCGGTGGAACACCGTGGCGCCACCACGGCGCGCCGAGCAGCTCGTCGTAGCCCCAGGAACGCTGCCCGAACGGCGGGGCGCACAGGACCGCGTCGGCCCGTTCCCCGGCGAAGGTGCCGGCGAGCAGCGAATCGCCCGCGACGATCCGCGCGTCACCACCCCGCAGCAGCAGTCCGACGGCGCTCACCCGCGCCATCGTCGGGTTGACATCCTGGCCGAGCAGGCGGCCCGCCCCCGCGGCCCGGGCGGCCTCCAACAGCCCGCCGATCCCGCAGGCCGGGTCGAGCACCGTGGCGGCCCCCGACCGGCCGCGCAGGCCGGCGAGGGTCACCATCAGCTCCCCGACCGCCCGCGGAGGCTCCGCCACCTGCCGGGAGCAGACCTCGCGGTAGCGGGCGCGCAGCGCGTCGAAGAGCTCCGCGTGGCCGTGCCGGTCCGCCGCCTCGGCGGCGACCCGGGCGATCGCCACCCACCCGGTCTCCCAGGTATCGGGGAAACCACCGGGAAGCTCCGGCACGGCGCGGGCGATCGCCGGTTCCAGGGATACGGCCGCCAYCGCGTCGCTCTCCCCGAGCAGTGCCGTGGCGCCCGCGGGATCCCGCTGACGATAAATGAGGAAACCCCCGAGATGGCCGGTCACCTCACCGAGGCGTGGATCATCGACGGCCCCCCGGATCCGCTGCCACACCTGGTCGGCCGCCTCGACCTGGAACGGTCGGTCATGCCGGGCGAGCCAGTCCGCCACGGAGGCCAGCGCGAACAGCGGGCTGGTCGACGTCCCCCCGACGGGTGCGGGAAAGTCGGCGAACCGGCGCCGCCAGTTACTGACCGCGGCCCGCCCGACTCCGGCCAGYCGGGCGATGTCGGTGGCGGTGACCGTGGCCGTGTCTGCGGCCGTGGCCGTGGCCGTGGCCGTGACAGCCGCGGAGCTCGCCGTGTCCCGGCCGCTGGTCTTCACCGGCAGCCCGTTCACGGCAGCCCGCCGAACAGGGCGAGGGCGCGGTCCTGCGGCTCGTCTCCGAGGGGCACGACGAACCGGCGGTCGAGGAAGCGGTTGCCACGCTCGCAGGTCGTCTCGGACACGAACAGGCAGACGTGGCAGGCGGCTCCGTGCAGGAAGTCGGCGGGCGCCGACGGCAGCCGCTCGGCGCACAGCGGATCGGACGAGCAGTGCCGGGCGTCGGCGAGGGCCCGGCGGGTCAGCCGGAGCAGCTGGTCGGGCTCGGCCAGCGACACCAGCCCGCCCAGGGTGCCCTCCGCGTCCGGGACGGCCGTGTAGATGAGGATGCCGCCGCGCGGGTCGCCGTCGTCCCCGGCGTAGATGCGTTCGCTCAGGCTGGCCGAGCTGTAGCCGCACTCCAGCGCGATAGTCCGGATAAGCAGGTGGGACAGGGTGTGCAGGGCGAGGAAGCGCTCCCCGGGCCAGCCCTGCATGGGGTCGAAGTCCCCGGCGATCCGGTCGGAGTAGCGGTTCACCCGGAATCGGCTGTAGGCGTCGCGGTGCTCGCGCATCGCGACACTGTCCGCGACGCGGCGCGCCCACGGGCCGAGGATCTCCTCGGGCACCCGCAGGAACATGCCCTCGCCGCGGACCTCGCTCGCCGGTACCCAGGAAGCCGGCCCACGGGCCAGCGGCGCCCGGATGACGAGGTCGGGGTCGTCCGGGTCGGGCGCGTCCAGCCGGGTGAACCCGGTCAGCGCCCGTACCTCCCGCAGGCGTTCGGCCTGCACGACGTCGGCGTAGCAGCCGGCAAGCGGTGCCGGCACACCGCCGGGCTCGCGGCGCAGGGCGAAATCGTCGGTGGGTTCCGGGAGGACGGCGGAGGAGAAGATCTCCCATTCCGGGGTGCGCAGATCCGGGTAGGCCCGCTCGCCGTCGGCGTCGGAACCCGGGGCCGGGCCGGTTTCGATCGCGGCGCGATGCCGCTCGACCGCGGCCCAGATCTCGGCGTTCGACCACTTCTCCAGCTGACGGAACACCGGGATCGGCGCTGAGCGGGCAAAGTCCAGAATCGCCATATTGTTGATCTTTTCGAAGACCTCCCAGTGCTGTTCGACCTTGACCGCCAGCTCGCTGGCGCCAGTCCGCGGCACCGACAGCACCGACAGCGTCTGGGCGAACCACTGGTTGGAGGCGCCGACGACGAGCAGGCGGGACTCCTGCGGGCACCCGCCATCGGCGAAGGTCCCCAGGTGGGGATGGCGGCCCCGGCAGCGTGGCAGGTGCCCCGCACCGCGACGACCCATGGCCTCCCGGATGTTGCGCCGGGCGTCGCAGTTCACGCACCGGATCTCGACGTTGGCGCCGAGGTTGCCGCCACGGTCCTCCATCCGCAGCCGGGGATGACTCGCCCTGGCGCACTGCGCGCCCCGGTGCACGAACATCGGGTAGGGGAAGTCGTCGAGATGACCCGCGGTGCAGGCGAGCACGAAACGGGCCGCCACCGCGAGCGGCCGGCGGCCGGTCTTCTTCCGCCCGCAGGTGCCGTGGAAGAAGCGGGCGTCCTGGGGCCGGGTCAGCCACGGGTTCTCGAACCCGAACGCGCGGGAGGCGATCACGTCCAGCTCGTTGCAGGCGGTGCAGCGCAGCCAGTTCGGGAACGGCACGGTGGGCACGCCGATGCGGGCGCCCTGCCCGCTGCGGTCGCCCGCATCGGTCTCCGCCCATGGGGCCGGGCGCAGCTCGGTGACGCCCCGGTCGTACAGCCGCCGCACGGCGGCGAGCAACCGCGGCTCGACGATCGGCTGGTACTCGGGGACGTTGCGGTAGTCCCAGTCGTCAACGCCGCGGACGATCGCGGAGAAGTTCGGCAGGTCGACGAGCGCGCCGACACCGCTGGTGAACATCAGGTGGCTGGGCCGGACCGCGCCGACCCGCCGGTGGAACGCCGTGACCATCAGATACCCCTCCCCGGGAGCGCTGCGCGGGCCGACCGCGCCGGACGGCCCGCCCGTGCCGCCGCGAAGGCCGTCTCCCCCAGCTCGTCCCCGACCGGGGCGGCCTCGTCGTCCACCTCGTCCCTGTCGTCCACCTCGCTGCTGCCGATCTCACCGCCGCTGCCGATCTCACCGGTACCGTCGGCGTCCGGCGGCGCGCCGAACGCCCAGCCCGGCTCGCCGTAGGCGGGGGTGAAGATCTCGGCGGGGCCGGGCACCAGCAGGTTGATCTCGCGCTCGGTCTCCCGCATCGACTGGGCGACGGTGAGAACGTCCCAGCGGACGTGCCCGGCGGGCTCCAGCAGGCCGGTGACCCGCTGCTGTCCCCCGGCCGTGCGATAACCGATGCGGGACGGGCCCGTCCTCGTCAGCTCCCACCTCTCGATCAGCTGCCGGATCCGTTCTTCGAGGTACTCCCGGCCGCGCGGCCCGGCGACGGCCTCGGCGCGGGCCAGCAGCCGGTCGATCACTCCACTGACCGTCGGGCCGGCGAGGTCCACGTCGTGGGCGTTGACGTTGCGAGTGTTCGCCTCGTCGGCGTGCCGGACGGCGGCGACGAACGTGCCGGTGGCGGTCCGGTCGAGGGAGCGGCGGGTGAACGGGGTCACGGACAGCGCCTCCACCTGCCGGTAGAAGGTCGCATGGTAGTACTCGAAGTCCTCGTAGTGAGCGAGATCCCGCGGCCGGGCCCAGTTGTACAGGGTGACGACAAGACCCGGGCGGCCGGCGTCCCGGCCGACCCGGGAGGACGCCTGGATGTACTCGGCGGTGTTCTTCGGCTGGCCGATCACGGCCATCAGCCCGAACCGGGAGACGTCCACCCCGACCTGGAGCATCGAAGTCGYGAGCACCACGTCGACCGGGATCCGGTCCTGGTTGCTCCGGGCGCGGGTGCGCTCGGCGAGGGGGTGCGGTGCCCGCCGGTCCCGCTCCCTGCTCCGGAACGATGCGCGGACGTTCTCGGCGACGGCCTCCCGCCGCGCGGAGGTGTCGAGCTCGGGGTCGAAGGGGATCTCCAGGCGGCCCAGCACCTCGCTGATGTCCGCCGACGAGACCCGGGAGGTCAGCTCCGAGATCGCGAGCATGCCGGTACCGGTGACGATGCGGTTGGCGAGCCCCTTGCGCCGGCCGTGGGTACGCACCCGGGTGGTGACGTCGTCGTCGAGGTAGCGGCGCATGCCGGCGAGCTCGCGAGTGGCGTTGAAGTAGCCGACGAGGGTCAGATAGGGCTCGGCGGGGGTGCCGTGCCGGTCGAACAGGGTCTGGCCGGCGAGGAGCAGGATCTCGGCGAGGCGGATCTCGGCGGACTTCATCCTCGTCCCGTGCGCRCAGACGCCGAGGTAGCGCCGGCCCGGGGTGGCGGGGGTGACCGGGACCCGCCGGGAGAAGAACGTATCGGTCACGTCGATCACCTGGGGCGGGAAGACGGCGAGGCCGCGGCCGAAGACGCCGAGCACCTGGTCGCGAGCCCGCCTGGTGGTCGCCGTCGAGGCCACGATCTTCGGGCCGGTGAGCGCGCCGGCCGGGACCGGCCAGGTGCACAGCTCGTCGACCGCGCTCTCGAACAGGCCGACGGTGGTGCCGAGCGCACCGGAGATCAGATGCAGCTCGTCCTGAATGATCAGATCGGGCGGGCGCAGCCGGACGACCGGCTCGCTGGTCACGGCGGGCCGCCTGCCGCGGCTGTGGTGACGCTCGCCGCAGCCGGTGCGGGCGTCGAGGTCGTCGTGGCGGTACCCGTGCCGGGGACAGCGTCGGCTCACCCGGCCGAACAGGATCCCCGCCTCGCCGCGCCAGGGCAGCTGGGCGAGTTTGTCGACGGTGGCGATGACCAGGCTCGGGGCGTAGCGGTAGATCTCCTCGTCGACGGTGAGCACCGGCAGGCCCTCGTCGGGCGCCGCCCGCCGGGAGAACGGGCAGGCGTCGGCCCCCTCGCCGTTCGGGCAGTACAGCAGCACCCGGCGGAGGTCCTCGTCGACGTGGGCGTCGGTATGGGCCCCGAGCGCGCTGCCGCACCACGGGCAGCCCAGGGTCTGCAGGACGTTGGCCCGCTTGCCGTCGCCGGCCTCGCGMGCCTCGCCGACCTGGTCGCGGGCGTCCTCGAACCGGTTCGGGGACACCCCGCCGCCGACCCACAGACCGATGCGGAACGGCGTGGCACCCCAGGTCGCCGGGTTCGCACGGCGCTGCACCTCGGCGGCGCAGACCAGGGTGGCGGCCCGCTGGAACTGCTGGGCGGTGAGCAGCCGCAGCGTGTACCGCATGAGGACGGCGACCCCGGCCTCGCCGGAGCGGGCCGCGGCGCCGGTGCCGACGGTCCCCTGTAGGCGGCGGATCGCGAAGGTGTAGGCGGTTAGGCCGAGGTAGGCCTCGGTCTTGCCGCCGCCGGTGGGGAAGAACAGCAGGTCGACGACGGCGGTGGCGTCCGCGGCCCGCTCCGGGTGCGCCGGGTCGGTCAGGGAGGGCAGGTTGAGCAGCACGAAGCCGAGCTGGAACGGCCGCCAGGAGGCCTCCCCCGCGCCCCGGGCCCGCACAGCAGCGGCGGCCGCAGCGTAGTCCAGCCCCTGCTCGTCGCGCAGCCGGGCGATCGCCGTGTGCCGGCGCTGGGCGGCCATCGCCTCGTTGGCGAACTGGAACGCGGCCAGCGCCTCGCGGTGGCGCGGCTGGTCCTGGTCGGTGAGCAGGGCGATACCGGCCCGGATACGGTCCGCCGCTCGGCGGGCGTCGCCGATTGCCGTGCGAGCGGCCGGGCGCAGCCGCGCCGGCAGGCCCGCGACCTCGGCCTCGCGCTCGTCGAGCCAGGATGCGTAACCGTCGGCGAGGGGCGTCAACCCGCGCCGCAGGGCGGCGGGCCCGGCCACGGCGAGAGTGTCCATGGCCAGTTCGACCCCGGCCAGCGGCGTGCCGGGCCCGGCGGGCGCGACCGTCGCCGGCACGTCGTAGGTGGGCAGCCAGGTGGTCTCCAGCCGGTGGGCGCACCGCTCACCGGGCCGGACGTGCGGATGCACCGCGACATTGCGACCGGTCGCGTAGCGACGCTCCCCCCGGTACAGCAGCTGGAGATGCAGATCCTCGTGATCCGCGTCGAGGGGCGGCGCGCCGGCGAGCGGCGCGCCGCCCTCGGGGGAGCCGGGGCCGGGGCCGAAACCGAGACCGGGGCCGGACCACTCGTCCGCGGGATCGTCGACGGGCAGGAAGACGGCGCGCGCGCCGTCCAGCGCGGTCACCGACAGCGTCGGCTGGAACAGCCACGCCGTGTCCGCGGACGAGTGCGGCTCCGGTTGGCTGTTGACCAGCGTCAGCTCGACGACGCGACGGGCACCGCGCTCGCGGACGGCGACGACGAGGAAGACCCCGGTCTCGTCGTCGCCGACGAGCGGCATCCGCCGAGAACCGGYGCCCAGGTGATCGTCCAGGCGGATCTCCCGGTTCGCGAAGACCACCGGTTCGCGGGTCCACGCGCTGCGCTTGCGGCCCTCGTCGTCCTCCACCTCCCGCTTGGTGTAATGCCCCCAGGCCGCCGTGACGGCGAGGACGTCGACCGGATCCGTGCCGTCGGTTCCGGCCGGCACGTCGGTTCCGGCCGGCACGTCAGTTCCGGCCGGCACGGCGAAGGAGAGTCCCATCGACGACGCCCAGATCCGCCCCCGGTTCTGCGGGGTGGCGATCTCCGGCAGGTCGGCGTCCGCGTCGCCCTGCACAGCCGTCTCCGTGTCGGCGACGACGTCCGCGGCGGCGGCCTCCCGGGCACCGCGCGGAGCCGGCTTCGGCCCGAGCATGCCGACGAGGTACCGCTCGCGCGGGCCCATCGCCCTGGGGTGGAACTGCTCGCGCTCGCCGCCCCACGGGCCGAGCAGATCCCGGCGGACGAGTTCGGCGAAGGCATCCCGGACCTCATAGGACGCCGCCGGCTCGAAGAGCTGTGGCGCGTCGAGGACCTCCGCGGCCGTACGGCCGTCGGCGCCCGCACCGGCCCCGTCGCCCGCACCGGTGCCGTCGCCCGCACCGGTGCCGTCGCCCGCCGCGCCCCCCGGCGCGGCGGGCGACGGCGGCGCCCCCAGCGCCCCTGGGATCCCCCGCGGCACGGGGAACAGCCCACCCTCGGCCTCCGGCTCCACCACGGCGCGTCTCCCCCCTCGGCATCCACCGGGCCTCGACGACCCGCCACGAATGCTGTGCCCTCGATCGCCGCATACTTGATCGCCGCATACTTGATTGCTGTGTACTCGGTTCACAGACTACACCACCGTCATCGGCGACGAAAGCCACCATCCCACCCGGGTCCGACACGTCGGCCGGTGAATGCGCAGGACCTGAGCACGGTCCACGGTCCCCTGGACCGTGCCTTGCCCCCCACAACGTGGCCACCGCGCATGGGACCACCGCGCATGGACCACCGCGCATGGGACCACCGCGCATGGGACCACCGCGCGATCATGCGGACCCGACCTCGTGAACGCTCGCGCGGGTCAGTGCTCAGGGCATCCGGGCRACACCGCCGTACCAGCTGACCTGGGCATCGGTCGGGCCGTCCGGGGTCACCTCGGCCCGCCAGCGATGGACGATCTGCACCACCCCTTGGTTGCACACGCACTTGTAGGACGGCTCGGCAGTCTTCGTCGTCGGTGTGGCCCGGGTGCCCGCCGCGGCTCGGCCCCACGCGGCGGGCTCGGGATCTGCGCGGATGACGGCCGAGTTGCCACCCAGGGCGCCCTGGCCAGTGCGCATGGCCAGTGCGCCCTGGCCTCCGGGCCGACTGTCTCTGTGGCCGATTCGAGCCGCGAGTTCTGCCTTAACTTCACGCCACTTGAGCGTAGACTGAGATCGTGACGACGCTGCCCTTCACGGATGCTCGGAACCGCCTCTCGGAGCTGCTCGACGACGTCGAGCGAACCCATGACCGGGTAGAGATCACACGCCATGGTCATGCCGTGGCGATCCTCGTCTCGCCTGACGACCTCGCGGCGCTGGAGGAGACCGTCGAGGTGTTGTCGAACCGCGAGACCATGCGGCAGTTGGCCGAGTCCCGCGCCGCTGTCGAGGCCGGCGACGTGCTTGACGCCGAGGACCTGGCGGCGCTCATGGCMAAGCGCGCCGCGCCGGATGCCAGGAGACGCTCGTCATGACGGGCGCTGCCGGGCCGTACCGTCTTGAGATCACCGGTCCGGCGGCCCGCGCGCTTGCTGGACGTATACCGGAAAAGGTCGCCACGGCCGTACACGAGTTCATCACCACGACGCTCCTGGAGAACCCGCACAGGCTCGGTAAGCGTCTCCTCTACCCGCCCTACGCTGGAACCTGGTCGGCGCGGCGAGGCATGTACCGGGTGCTCTATGAGATTGACGAAGAGAACCGCATCGTTCTCGTGACCGCCGTAGAGCACCGCGCCGACGCATACCGCGGGCGTTGAGCGGCGAGACCGCAGCGTGCCGGTACGAGCACCGCCGATGTCCCCCTGCTTGCACATATGGCGCCGGAAGCCTGACGAAGCACCGACCCCTTCCTCACGCGTCCGTTGCCTTGCTCCAGCGGGGCTRCCGCCGCGAGCAAACGCAGTCCTGTCCGCCGACGACTTCGGTCAACTCCTCACCTCAGTGAGCCTTTCCGCGCAACGATCGATAGCTCTGCGTGAGCATCACGGACGGTAGGCGGCTGGGTGGCTGAAGGGGGGCGGTGACAACGGAAGCTCACCAGTCGTGAGCAGGCGGTGCTCGTGCTGCGCTGGTTCGCCGACGCCACCCGGGTCACCCAGGTGCGGCGGGCGTTCACCTCAACAACCGTCCGCCCGGCRCTTTCAGCCTTGGCACGCGGCACGTTGAAGAACACCCCCCACCCGGCGTCGAGGATCGACGTGTTAAGCCCAGTCTTGGCGKCCTGCCCGTTGGGCAGGAACGCTCCCGGCCGGTCGGGGTCAGGCTTGGGCGCGGCCCGCTTGACCATACTCTTGATGTTAAGTTTTTCGACGGCGATCAGGTCGTGGTCGCGGACGAGTTCGAGCGCGGCCTTGTTCGCGAGATCGACCCGCTGCCGGGCGACTGCGCGGGACCGCGCCGCAACCCGTGCCACGGCCTTCTTCCGTCGCTTCGAGCCCCGCTTCTTGCGGGACAGGTCTCGCTGCGCGTCGGCAAGGCGTTCGGCGGACCGTTCGAGGAAACGCGGRTTGCCGTAGTGGTCGCCGTTCGAGGTAGTCACCAACGACGCGACCCCGACATCCAGGCCGACCACCGCGCCCGTGGGTTCCACCACCGCGGCGGGAAGGTCGTCACACGAGAGCACGAGGTACCAGCGGGCACCGTTGCATCGTGATGATCGATAGCGCTCATCACCTATGCCGCCTCGCCTCTCGGTGAGGCACCCCCGGTCTGACCGGCCGAAGCCGTGCCGGGTTCCCGCTTCCCAGCCACCCGCCCGCTCGCGCGGGTCTTACGGTCGGCTCCACGGGCGTTTACCGTCTCCGACGCGCTGGCGGCGACGAGGTGGTGCAGGTTGATCGCGGCGTTGTGGTCGCGGTCGAGTACCAGCCCGCAGGACTGGCAGGTGAACGTGCGCTCGGACAGCGTCAGGCTTGGGTTTCGCCAGCCGCAGCCGGAGCAGGTCTTCGAGCTGGGATACCAGCGGTCGGCGACGACGAGCGTCGATCCGTACCAGCGGGTCTTGTAGGCAAGCTGCCGGCGGACCTCGGCCATGCCGGCGTCGGCGACCGCGCGGGCGAGCCGCCGGTTACGGACCATCCCGGCGACGTGCAGATCTTCGACGACGACCGTGTCGTGGGACCGGGCGAGCCGGGTCGTGAGCTTGTGCAGCCCGTTGTGGCGCTGGTTCGCGACCCGGACATGGATCGCCGCGAGCTGGGCGGCGCGCTGCCGCCGCCCAGCGCTGCCCGGCTTCGACCGGGCGTGGGCCGCGGTCAGCCCATCGCCCGTCGGCTGGTCAGGTTCGCCGACGAGGATCAGCCCGCCGACCCTGCGCGCCGGAACTGGGAGCTTGCCGGCCGCGTACCAACGGCGCGCGGTCACATACGCCACACCCTGCGACTCGGCCCACTCCTTGAGGTTCACATGACCATCATAGCTCACTATAGAGCGCCAATGACTACTGGACGAGCGACAGTTGGCACCCCCTCGTCTCCCACGGAYGGGCGCCGCGGCGATCCACCGGTCACCAGGAAACGGTCGCGTGGGTTGAACGTCGAGAACGTGTCGCCAGGATCTACCATTATGGGGGCAGAGGGGTCAATCGGGGGATTCGGGCGGAGGGCTGGTGCGTTCGGCGCAGCGGGGCAGGACCGTCGGGCTCCTGCTGGCCGGTCTGCTCGTGATTGCGGTGGTGGCCCTGATCGTGGTCCCCCGGCTGGGGGGCGACGCCGGCGGCGGTCCGCCCGATGGCAACGTGCGGACCGTCCGGGTCCTGGCCGGTTCGGAGAAGCGGGACTTCTTCGCGGACCCCGCGGTGGGCGCCCGGCTCGCGGAGCTCGGCTACCGGCTGCAGGTCGATACCGCGGGCTCCAGGGAGATCGCCACCAGCCGCGATCTGACCCCATATGACCTGGCCTTTCCGGCCGATGCGCCGCAGGCCGACCGGATCAGGGCCGCCAGGAAGGTGACGAAGTCCTACGTCCCCTTCTTCAGCCCGATGGCGATCGCCACCTTCCAGCCGATCGCGTCACTGCTGCAGAACGCCGGGGTCGTGCGGATGGACGGCGGCCACCGCGTCCTGAACATGCGCGGCTACCTCGATCTGGTCGATAAGAACACCCGCTGGTCGGACCTGCCGGGGAACACCGCTTTCGAGACCGGCAAGTCCGTGCTCATCAGTTCGACGGATGTGCGGACGTCGAACTCCGCGGCGCTGTACCTGGCGATCGCCAGCTATGTCGAGAACGGCGGTAACGTCGTCGCCGACAGCGCCGCGGCGGATCGGGTGGCCGCCCGCTGCGCACCGCTGTTCGTCAAGCAGGGCTATGTCGAGCAGTCCACCCAGGAACCCTTCGACGACTTCCTCACCATCGGGATGGGGAAGACGCCGATGGCCATGATCTACGAGGCGCAGTTCGTCGCCCGCCAGCTCGCGAAGGACGGCTCCATCAGCCCCGACATGGTCCTCATGTACCCGGAGCCAACGATCTACGCGAAGCACACGGTGGTACCGCTGACCGCCGATGGCGATGCCGCCGGGCGGCTGCTTGCCACCGACCCGCAGCTGCAGCGTCTCGCGGCTCAGCACGGGTTTCGTACCGCGGATGCCGCGTACGGCCGCCGCCTGGCCACCGAACGGGGTCTCGCGCCGCCGCCGTCACTGGTCGACGTGGTGGAACCGCCCACCGCCGCCATCGAGGAACGCATGATTGACAAGATTGTGAACCAGGCGCAGGGGAGACCCGGTTGACCACGCAACCGCCGGCCGCCGACCGGAATACGGCACCTGGCAATACGTCACCCGGCGGCCTGGTGCTGACCCCGCCCGAGCCGGTGGCACCGGTGCCCCTTGACCGGGCCGAACCGGCCGTTCCGATCGATCCGGACGCCGTGGCCCGACTGGACGAGCAGGCTGGCACGTTCGCGCGCACGCTGCTGTCCATCGATGCCCACTCGCCGGCGTTCGCGTCGAAGGTCGCCGCCGTGCACCGGCTGGGGGAGAAGGAGATCCGGGAATCGGCGTCGGTGTCCAACCGGTTGCTCGACAAGCCCACCCGGGCGATGAACTCCGGGCCCTTCGACCAGACCTCGGCGGTGTCGAAGTCCCTGGTCGAGCTGCGCCGGGTCGTGGCGGACCTCGACCCCTCCCGGCAGAATCTCGACGCCCCCAGAAAGCTGCTCGGCGTGCTCCCCTTCGGCAACCGGCTGCGGGACTACTTCGCGTCCTACCGGTCGTCGCAGGCCCATCTGGACGGGATCCTGCGYGCCCTGCAGCACGGTCAGGAGGAGCTGCGCCGGGACAACGCCGCCATCGAGCAGGAGAAGCAGAACCTGTGGGTGGCGATCGGCCGGCTGCGGGAGTATGCCTACCTCGCCGGCAGACTCGACGGTGAGCTCGAAACGGGGATCGCGGCGCTCGCGGGCGCCGATCCGGACCGGGCTGAGGAGCTTCGCCGGGACGTGCTGTTCTACGTCCGCCAGAAGCACCAGGACCTGCTTACCCAGCTTGCCGTCGGCGCACAGGGCTACCTTGCGTTGGACCTGCTCCGGCGCAACAACCTCGAACTCATCAAGGGTGTGGACCGGGCGAGCACCACGACCGTGTCGGCCCTGCGCACCGCGGTGATCGTCGCCCAGGCGCTGGCCGACCAGAAGCTGGTCCTTGACCAGATCTCGGCCCTGAACAGCACCACCGAGAAGATCATTTCTGGCACGTCGGAGCTGTTGCGCCRGCAGAGCGCCGACGTGCACCGGCAGGCGTCCTCGGCGACCGTCTCGCTGCGGACCCTCCAGCAGGCCTTCGCGAACATTTACGCCACCATCGACGCCATCGACGACTACCGCGCCGCCGCGCTGGACACCATGCGGACGACGGTGGACGCGCTGTCCACCGAGATCGGCAGGGCCACCGCCTACCTGGACCGGTCGGCCGCGGGCGAGATCGGCGAGCTCGGCTCGTACCCCGACGGCGGTGGCGAGCTGACGCTGCCGGGCGGCGGCCGGTGAACCGACGGCCGCCCGCGGCCCTGCTCGCGTGTCTCCTGACGGTGCTGCTCGTGGCCGCCTGCTCGGGCGGAGGCCCGGGACCGGCGGACGGGTCCGGCACCGGCGGGTCCGGCACCGGCGGGTCCGGCACCGGCGGGTCCGCAGGCGAACTTACCGTCCTCGCCGGCTCCGAACTCCAGGACATCCAGCCGCTGCTTCCCGATCTCACCCGGGCGACCGGCGTCACCCTGCGGCTGAGCTACACCGGCACCCTGGACGGCGCCGACGCGATTACCAGGGGCACCGCCCAGGCCGACGCCGCCTGGTTCGCCTCCGACCGGTACCTGCGACTGCTGCCGAACGGCGCGACGTCCGTAGCCGCGCGATCGTCGATCATGCTGTCACCGGTGGTGTTCGGGGTCCGACGCAGCCTGGCCCGGCAGTTCGGCTGGACCGGCAACCCCAACGTGACCTGGGCCGACATCGCCGCGAAGGTGGCGGCCGGCCAGCTCTCCTACGCCATGACGAATCCCGCGGCGTCGAACTCGGGTTTCTCCGCCCTGGTCGGGGTGGCGGCGGCACTCGCCGGCACCTCGGACGCGCTGCGCCCGCAGGACATCAGACCTGCCCAGCTGACCTCGTTCTTCTCTGGCCAGGCACTGACCGCGGGCAGTTCCGGTTTCCTGACCGACGCCTACGCCCGTTCCCAGGACACTCTCGGCGGCATGATCAACTATGAGTCGGTGCTGCTGGCCCTGAACGCCGGGCACCGGCTGCGCGAACCATTGGAGTTGATCTATCCCCGGGACGGGATCGTCACCTCCGACTACCCTCTCCTGCTGCTGCGGCCGGACAAGCGTGRTCTCTATGACCGGGTCGTCAGCTGGCTGCGCCTGCCGCGGACGCAGCACCGGCTGCAGACTGCCACGAGCCGCCGGCCGGCCCTGCCCGGGGTGGCGTTGGACGCCCGGTTCCCGACGCGGACGCTCACCGAGCTGCCCTTCCCGGCGAGCCGGCAGGTCGCCGACCAGCTGCTGTCCGCCTACCTCGACCGGTTCCGGCGGCCCAGCCACGCCATCTTCCTGCTCGACGTGTCCGGGTCGATGGCCGGATCACGGATAGCGGCGCTCCAGGCGGCGCTGCGCGGACTCACCGGTGCGGACGACACGTTGTCCGGCAGGTTCGCCCGGTTCCGGGGTCGCGAGAAGATCACGATGATCACCTTCGCCGGCCGGGCCAACGACCCCGTGGACTTCGCCGTGAACGACCCGCGGCCGGGCTCCGCGGATCTGGCGGGCGTCAACACGTTCGTGGACGGCCTGCGGCTCCAGGACGGCACCGCGATCTACTCGGCGCTGGAGGCCGGCTACCGGGCTGCCGGCGCGGCCGTTGAGGCCGACCCCGGCTACCTCACGTCGATCGTCCTGATGACCGACGGGGAGAACAACTCCGGTATCTCGGCCGCCGACTTCCGCTCCTCCTATCAGCGGCTGCCGGCGGCCGCGCGTGCCGTGCGTACCTTCACGATCGCCTTCGGGGAGGCCGACCCGGCGGCGCTGCGGGATATCTCCGCCGACACCGGTGGCGCGGTGTTCGACGCCCGTACCTCGTCGCTGGCGGACGCGTTCAAGGACATCCGTGGCTACCAGTGAACCRCCGACGCCGCGTCCACCGCGGCTCCCGCGCCCGGCACCACCCCCGTCGGCGCCGATCCCCGGCCGGGGACAGTGGATCCTCACCTGGTTCGGTTCGGCCAAGAACATCGCCGGCTGCACATGCGCGCTCGCCGGCGCCGGCGCGAGTGCCGCGGGCCTGGTGGACTGGCCGTTCTGGCCGCCGGTCGTCGCGGCGCTCTACGCGATCGGCGCCTTGGTCGCACCGCCGCGCCGCGCCGCGGTCGCGGGCGGTGGGATCGACGTGGATGATCTGCGGGCGACGGTCGAGGCCCAGTACCGGGCCCTGATCGACCGGGCACCGGACGACCGGGCACTCGTCGCCGCCGCCGAGGAGGTCATCGGTGCGCTGCGGCAGGTCCTGGACACCCCGCACCTGCTGCGTCCCGGCTCGCCGGAGACGTTCGCCGTCGAGCGGACGGTCGCCGATTACCTGCCCACCGCGGTGGAGACCTATCTGGGGCTGCCGCGGGCCTACGCCGAGACCCACCGGCTGCCCGACGGCCGTACCCCCCGCGATGTCCTGCTGGCGACGCTGGCCCTGCTCGCCGGTGGGATGCGTGAGGTCACCGAGGCGGCCGCCCGCGGCGACACGGCCCAGTTGCTCGCGCACAGCCGCTTCCTCACCGACCGATTCGGCCCGACCGAGCTCACCCTCCCCGATCCCGCCCGGCCCGATCTCGCCCGGCCCGACCTGCCACGCATCCCGGGCCCACCTAGCCCCTGACGCCCCGGCGCACCAGGTCCGGATGTCGCATTCTCCGTGATGGGCGGTACAGGTCCCGGCGGCCTGCGACGCGCGCCAGGGTGACCAGGAGTACGACACCGGCGATCACGTAGGCGTTCGTGAGGAGGATGGTCGGGTCGCGGCGGTGCGGCCAGTTCTGGTCGTGTGGCGTGATCCACCAGACGGGGGAGGCCACGAACAACACGTAGCCGGCGAGCGCCGCTCCGACGTACCGGCGTGAGGCTCGRCCGTCGGTGCCGTCGGTGCCGTCGGTGCCGTGGGTGGCGTGGGTGGYGAGCCAGAGCAGCGTCGGCACCGCCCACACCCAGTGGTGACTCCACGAGATCGGCGAGACCAGCAGTCCGGTGACCGCACAGGCGAGCAGGCCCGCGACGGGCTCCCCGCGCCGGTGCAGCCGCACCGCGAGCACCAGCCCGGCGACGGCGACCGCGGCCACCACCAGCCGGTGGATCTGGACGACCGACGCGCCGTCTCCCCAGATCCGGGTCATCGCGCCGGACAGCGACTGGTTGCCGGCGTACGTGACCGAGCCGATCCGGCCCGGATCCGCGAACACCCCGCCCCAGTAGGCGCGGGACGCCGCGGGTGCCAGCGCGAACGCCACGGCATGGGCCGCGAGAAACGTCCCCGCCGCTGCGATCGCCACCCGGCGCCGGCCGGCCAGCCACAGGTAGGCCACGAAGATCAACGGAGTCAGTTTCACCGCCGCGGCGAGACCTGTGAGAGCACCGGGTGGCAGTCGGGCGAACGGTGTGGACCGCCGTCCGGGCCCGGCATCGAGCCAGACCGCCAGCATCAGCAGGATGTTGACCTGCCCGAAGATGATGGTGCTGCGAACCGGTTCCGTCGCGAGCGCCGCCACCAGCAGCAGCGGCGGCGCCCAGCGCGAGCCCAGTGCCCGCCCGACCCCGGCGGCCCGCGCGGTGTCGGTCGGCGGGATGAGCCAGGCTCGCAGCCTGGACAGCAGCAGGATGAGTGCCGCGACGGTCAGCGCGGCCCAGACGACCTCAGCCACCCCCAGGGGGATGGCGGCGAACGGCGTGAACAGCACCGCCGCGATCGGTGGGTAGGTGAAGGGCAGGCCGGCCGCCGTACGCACCTGGTAAAGGGCGGACCMGTCCCAGACAGCCTGCCCCCCCAGCCGGTAGACAGCGAAGTCGGTCTGCGGCTGCGGTGCGATCATCACCGCGAGCACCACCAGCGCGGCGACGACGCCCGTGGTCACGACGGGCGCCGTCGGTCGCGCCGAGGCGACCGGCACCGGTCCCGGGCCTGCCGTCTCCCCGTTGGGGCAGGCGGTAACGGTTGCCGGGCCCATGGTTCTCGCTTGCCGCATGCGTTCGGCATAGCACCCCGAGGCGGTCCGCCAGCAGGGAGCCCGGCAGCCACCATCCGCCGTTCATCCCGGCGCCATCCGCCGKTAGCCGCCGGTAGCCGCCCGGCGCCGAGGCAGGACACCGCGGGCCGGGCCGGCGCCCGTGGGCTCCGACATCCATACAGGACAGGTATTGTTCACCGGGTGCTCCCGGGCGCGCTGCCTGTTGGCGATGTAGAAACGTCAGGCTTTATACCGGAATGGACGAGATAGAGTGCGCCGCGCCGCACGGAACCGCCCGACCGGGCGATCCTGCTCGACGCTGTTCGTCGCGCCCCGGTAGGGGCGTCGGCGGACGCCTCGACGGAGGTATCGTCCTGCTCGCGGGATGTGGGACCGCCGGATCGGTGCTGGTGGTGCTGGTGGCGGGGCGACTGGCCCTGCAGCCCGGAGTTGTGACCCCGTCACGCTGGTTCGGGCTGCTCGACCCGGTGCYGTTCGACCGCCCCTCTCCGCTACCCGCTTTTATGATCATCGGGGTGGCGTTGCTCGTCGGCGCATGGTTCCGGTTGTGCCAGCGCGCGCACCACGGCGACCTGTYGGTCCCGCGGATAGGCCTCGTCATCGGCTTCTGGGCCGTTCCGGTGCTGCTCGGCCCGCCGATCCTCAGCCTCGACGTCTACTGCTACACCGCGCAGGGGACGATGCTCGCCGCCGGGCTCGACCCCTACGCCGCCGGGCCCACCGCGCTCGGCGCCCGTCCCATCCTGCTAGCCGTCGATCCGATCTGGAGATCATCGCTGTCGCCCTACGGGCCGGTCGCCCTCGGCTACTTCCGGCTGGTGACCGCGCTTGCGGGCGGTGACGTCCTGCGCGCGGTCCTGCTGCASCGGATCGTCGCGGGGGCGAGCGTCGTCGTGATGGCGGTGTGCGTGGTGCGGGTGTCCTCCGCGGCGCGACGGCCCTGGGCGCTGGCGTTCTGCGCGGGTAGTCCGATCGTGCTGCTGCAGCTCGTCGGCGCGATCCATCTTGAGGCCATCCTGCTGGCGCTGCTTGCCAGCGGCCTGACGGCGGTGTACCGCGGCAGGCCGGTGCTCGGTCTCGTCCTCATCACCGCGGCCGCGCTGGTGAAGTGGCCCGCGGCCCTGGTCGTCGTGGTGGTGCTGGTCTGGCGGTCGGTCGCGGCGGTGAGTGCCGCTACCGCCGCGACCGCAGCCTCGGTCGGATCGGGTCGGCGTTCATCCCGGCTCCGTCGCGCCGCCGCCGTCGCTGGGCGGGACCTCGCCGTCGTGGCGAGCGTCGTCGTGGTGCTCTCGAGTCTGGTACCCGACGGCTTCGGATGGCTGCGCGCCGCGCGGACACCGGCCGCCGGACTGACCCTCTACGCCCCGACCACCTGCCTCGCCGATCTTCTGTCCGCCCTGGCGAGGATGGCCGGATCGGCGATGCGCTTCGAGGATCTGGTGGGACCCACCCGGGCCGCGGGYGTGGCCGTYGCCGCCGGGATCTTCGTCTGGCTGCTGGYGACCGTCCGCGACCGCGAACCGCATGCCACCGCCGGGCTGGCACTACTCAGCCTGGYCCTGCTCGGACCCGTCCTCTATCCCTGGTATCTCACCTGGGGCGCCGTGCTCCTCGGCCTGACCGGGCAGGCGCCGCGACGGGTGCTCGGGGCGGTCACCGTGGTCGGCTCGTTCCTGGCCCTGCCGCACTGCGAGCTGTTGTTCGTCGATCACCCGCAGGTCGCCCCCTGGTTCGTCCGGCAGGGGCCGATCGTCCTGCTCGTCGCCCTGACCTGCGGCATCGCCGTGGCCTTGGCCGCCCGGCGTCGTCTCGCCAGCGTGCCCTGAGCGCGGCGCCCGTGCCCTGAGCGCGGCGCCCGTGCCCTGAGCACGGCGCCCGTGCCCTGAGCGCGGCGCCCGTTGCGTCCGTCGCCGGGCCTCACGCCTCGTCGGCGGCCCGGCGCAACTCCTCGATGTCGAGCTTCGACATCTTCARCATCGCCTGCATCGCCCGCTGGGACCGGCCCGGGTCGGGATCGTCAAGGAGCTCAGACAGGGCCGTGGGCACGATCTGCCAGGACAGCCCGTACCGGTCCTTGAGCCACCCACACGGTCCTGCCTCGCCACCGTCGGTCAGCCGGTCCCAGTACTCGTCGATCTCGGCCTGGGAACCGCAGCCGACCTGCAGCGAGATCCCCTCCGAGAAGGTGAACTCGGGTCCGCCGTTCAGCGCGACGTACTCCTGGCCATCCAGTTCAAACCGGACGGTCATGACCGTGCCCTCGGGACGGGGCCCGGCCGGGCCGTAGCGGGTGATGTCGACGATCCGCGAGTTCGGGAAGATCGACGTGTAGAACCTGGCCGCCTCCTCGCCCTGAGTGTCGAACCACAGACATGGCGTGATTGCTGGCATCCTCCGRTCCTTCCTGTCTGGATGAGAAGCGCGCGGCCATTTCCCGCACGAGCTTTTCCCGAAGAGCTTTTCCCGAAGAGCGTCGTGGTACCCCTGGATCAGGGGCGAAAGCGGTCCGGGTCGGYCGCAGCCCAGTCCGCGGCCCAGTCCGCCGGCGGCTCGACGAGCAGTTCCCCGGGTTCGAGCCACTCGTACAGCTCGGCGTAGCTACGGGTGTCGGTGTGGGTGACCCGGCGCATCAGCATCCCCGGATGCAGCTGTTCGGGACCGGCGCAGCCCAGCGAGGCGATCATCTGTACCGCCTGGGCCACCGCGGCCTGCTGGTAGCGGCGCACCCGCTCGCCCTTRTCCGCGACGTCCACCGCGCGGGCGCGGCGCGGATCCTGGGTGGCCACCCCGACCGGGCAGGTGTTGGTGTGACRGCGTTGCGCCTGGATACAGCCGACCGCCATCATCATCGCGCGGGCCGCGTTGGTGTAGTCGGCGCCCTGGGCGAGCCGTTTGACGATGTCCACCCCGGTGGCAATCTTGCCGCTCACCCCGATCCGGACCTGGTCTCGCAGGCCGACGCCGACGAGTGCGTTGTGCACCGTCATCAGGCCCTCGGTGAGCGGAGTACCGACGTGGTCCTCGTATTCCAGCGGCGCGGCGCCGGTGCCGCCCTCACCTCCGTCGACGACGATGAAGTCGGGGGTGATCCCCTCGGCCAGCATCGCCYGGCAGATCGCGAGCAATTCCCGCCGGGGCCCCATACACAGTTTGAATCCCGTGGGCTTGCCACCCGCGAGCTCCCGCATCCGGGCGATGAACAGCACCAGTTCCCGCGGAGTCGAGAAGACCCGGTGTCCCGGCGGGCTGACACAGGTCACCCCGGCCGGGACACCGCGGGCCCGCGCGATCTCGGCGCTGACCTTCGCCGCGGGCAGGATGCCGCCGAGGCCGGGCTTGGCGCCCTGGCTCAGCTTCAGCTCGACCATCCGGACCGACGGAAGAGCCGCCTTGTCCTTGAACAGCGCCGGGTCGAAGTCGCCGTCCGCCGTGCGAGCACCGAAGTAGCCGCTGCCGATCTCCCAGACGAGGTCGGCGTGGTAGCGCAGGTGATGCTCGGTGAGACCGCCCTCCCCGGTGTCATGGGCGAAACCGCCCGCCGCCGCGCCGCGGTTCATCGCGAGCACGGCGTTGCCCGATAACGCTCCGAAGCTCATCGCCKAGATGTTGAGCAGCGCCATGTCATACGGCTGGGTGCAGTCCGGGCCGCCGATGCGCACCCGGGGCGGCGGGGTGCCTGGCGCAACCGCCAGTGGCACCGTCGAATGCAGCAGGTACTCGTAGCCGACCGCGTTGACATCGCGCTCGGTGCCGAACGCCTGGTCGCTGTGGATGCCCTTCGCGCGTTCGTAGATGCTCGTCCGKATGTCGCGGTCGAACGGGCGGCCGTCGTAGTTGCGTTCGATGAAGTACTGCTGGATCTCCGGCCGGATGGACTCCAGCATGAAGCGGAGGTGGCCGAACACCGGGTAGTTCCGCAGGATTGCGTGCCGGCGTTGCGTGACGTCGTGGACGGCCAGGGCGAGCAGGGCGCCGGACACGGCGGCGGCCCCCCACCAGTCCGCCGACCACCACAGCCCGGCGGCGATTGCCGCCGCCATGAGCCCCGCCAGGGCCGGCAGTATCCCGAACGAGAACATCGCGATCCTTCCCTGCACCGGCCCCGTGCGCAGGCTGTGCGCGGGCCGCGGCCGGCGGAACCCGGCCGATCTGCCTGGACCCGTCGGGTCCGGCGCCTTCGACGCTATACGCCGGACGGTTCACGAGGTGTTCCACGGCCGCGCCGCGGCCGCGGGGACACGCAATGGGCGGGAACTCGCAATGGCGAGCTGGCCGTCGGCGAACAGGGTAACTCCCTGTTCACAACAACTTTCACAGCACTCCGGAATGTCGGCCTCTTTCTCTCGGGCATCGGACCACCGGGGCACCGACGAGGTGCTCGATCCGRGAGAAAGTTTCACCCCAACTTTCCGCAAGGCGGGATCCTTCCTCCACCGCTGTCGTTTCCACTCGAACCTGGATGACTTCAACCAGCCGGTCGCACCTGGGCCGGAGGGCGGCATCCAGGACGCCAACRGCAACTTCGGAACGCCTATGATGGGGGTCATAACCGTGTCGGACAAAAAGCGGTAGACGTCATCAAGCGGTAGACGTCATCGAGGGCCGGCATCATTGAGGTGTGCTGGAAGGAGCGGCACCACATCGTCAACATCCTGGACCGGGATGACGGTCGGCAGCGATGAATCCCGGGTGTCCACGGCCCAGGTGTCGAGACCGATCACCGTCTTCCCGGTCCGGAGCGCGAAGGAGATCTCACTGAGCGTTCCCCAGCTTCCGCCGACGGCGACCAACGCGTCGCTGYCGCGGACGAGCAGGCCGTTGCGCAGCTCGCCCATCCCGGTCGGGAGGCTGACGGTGAGATGGTCGTTTCCCTCGTCCCGGGACAGGCCCGGCAGCAGCCCGATCGTCGTCCCGCCGCATCCGTCCGTCCCGCCGCATCCGTCCGTCCCGCCACACCCGTCGATCCTCCCGCCGGTGAGCCGGTCGGGCGACCGCGCGCCGCATCGGACACGCCGCGCCCTGCACGCTTCGTCACGTTTTATCGAGGCCCGGCGGGATAGTAGAGACCCTGGTGGGCCCGTCGGCCCCACCAGCAGGGCCGACGGGCCGGACGGACGGGTCGGACGAGAGTGGCCGCGCGGGTGGGCCGGGCTAGGCGTCGGGTTGAGGTGTCGGGTGGCGGCCGGTACCCGACGATGACAAGGGTGGGGGTGCAGGTCCGTGGCGAGTAGCGCGGGATTCTTCCCGAGGCGGGTCATATCTGTGACACGCATGCGTAACCGGCCGGCCGTAGCGTAGCCCGCCATGAGCGACGCACGAATCGTGGCCGTCGGCGTCGAGGAGGAATTTCACATCCTCGATCTCACTACCCGTCAGCTCGTTCCCAGGGCCGAGGAGGTCCTCCGTCGACTCGACGGGGACTCGTTCTCTCCAGAGCTATTGAAATCGGTTGTCGAGACGAACAGTCAGCCGACGGCGGATCTGCTGGAGCTGCGGACGAACCTGCTCGATCTGCGGCGGCGACTCGCGGAGGTGACCGGCGAGCTCGGGCTCGGGCCGGCCGCCGCGGGCACCGTGCCGATCGTGGACATGGATCTGCTCGACGTCTCCCGGGACGACCGTTACGAGCAGATGACCGAGGACTACCAGATCGTCGCGCGCGAGCAGCTCATCTGCGGCGCCCAAGTGCACGTCGACGTGGCCGACCGCGACCTCGCGATGGCCGTCGTCGCCTGGACCGCGCCGTGGCTGCCGATGCTRCTGGCGCTCTCGGCCAGCTCGCCGTTCTGGATGGGCGCCGACAGCGGCTACGCGAGCATGCGCACGCTGGTGTGGCAGCGCTGGCCGACCGCGGGGGTCGCCGGGTCCTTCCGGACCGCCRCGGAGTACGACCAGCTCGTGGCAGACCTGATCAAGTCCGGGGTGATCAGCGACCCGGGGATGGTCTACTTCGACGTCCGCCCGTCGGCCCACCTGCCCACCGTCGAGCTGCGCATCTGCGATGCCTGCCCGGACGTCGACAACGTCATCCTTATCGCCGGGCTGTTCCGGGCGCTGGTGTGCCAGGCCATCGAGGAGATCGAGGCCGGCGGCCAGGCCCCGCCGCCACGCGCGGAGCTGCTGCGCGCGGCGACCTGGCGGGCGGCCCGGTCCGGCCTGGAGGGCGACCTTGTCGACATCCTCGGTGCCGGCCCGATACCGGCCCAGGCCATGCTGCGCCGGCTGCTCACCGAGGTCCGCCCGCAGCTCGAACGGTTCGACGACTGGGAGCTCATCGACAACCTGGCCGAACAGGCCGTCGGCCGGGGCAGCTCGGCGCACCGCCAGCGCCGGGCCTTCGCCCGTCGGGGTCTGCTCACCGACGTCGCGGATCTGGTGCTGGCCGAGACCCGCGACGTCCCGCCCGCGGGGGCGGCGGCCGCGCTGGGGAGCGCGCCCGCTGTGTCCGCCTCCGACCAGATCGCGCCGCGGCTGCTCGAGCGCTACCAGCCGACCGGGTACGACGAGATCGTCGACGCCCGCGGCGCGGTCCGTCCCCAGTACCGGGCCGTCATGCGCACCTTGGAACGGCTCGGCCCGGGCATCCTCGACGAACGGGTCGGGACGCGCGAGGCCGAGCAGAACGACCGGGGGATCGTCTTCCGGGCCTCGGGGGACTCCGCCAGCCGTCCCTTTCCGTTCGACCTGGTCCCGCGGATCATCRCCGCCGACGACTGGACGACCCTGACGACCGGGCTGAGCCAGCGGGTCCGGGCCCTGGAGGCGTTCCTGCACGACATCTACGGCGAGCGGGCGGCCGTCGCCGACGGGATCGTGCCGGCCTGGGTGGTCAACGATGCGCCGAGCCTGCGCCACGGCGGTCGCGCCGTCGGCCCGGACGCCATCCGGGTGACCGTCGCCGGCATCGACCTGGTCCGCGGCGGCGACGGCGGCTGGCTGGTGCTGGAGGACAACCTGCGCGTGCCGTCCGGTATCGCCTACGCCATGGAAGGCCGGCGGCTCGCCGAGTCGGTGCTGCCGGAGCTCGGTCCGCCGGCCGGCATCCTGCGACTGGACGGCATACCCGCCCTGCTGCACGAGGCGCTGGTCGCGGCGGCCCCGGCGGCGGCGACGGGGGACCCGGCGGTGGCCGTGCTKACCGGCGGGAAGACCGACGCGGCGTACTTCGAGCATTCCCTGCTCGCCGAGAAGATGGGCGTCGCGCTGGTGGAACCGGCGGATCTGCTGGTCGACGACAACGACGTCGTCTACCGGATCGACGGCTCCCGGCGGTGCCGCGTCGACGTCCTCTACCGCCGGATGGACGAGGACGACCTGTTCGGCGCCCTCGGAGCCGCCGGCACCCCGCTGGGGCTCCCGCTGCTGCGCGCGATCCGGGCCCGCCGGGTCGGCATAGCGAACGCTCTGGGTAACGGGGTGGGTGACGACAAGGTCGTCTACGCCTACGTCCCGCGGATGGTCACCTACTACCTGGGCGAGCAGCCGGTGCTCGATGACGTGCCGACCTATGTCTGCGGCGACCCGGAGCAGTGTGAACACGTGCTGGACAACCTCGATCAACTGGTGGTGAAACCGGTCGACGGGTACGGCGGGTCCGGCGTGGTCATCGGGYCGCACGCCGAGCCCTACCGGCTTACCGAGGTCCGCGAGCGGATCCTGGCCAATCCCCGGCAGTGGATCGGCCAGGAACTGGTGTCGCTGTCGACCCATCCGACCTGGCATGACAGCCATCTCGAACCCTGCGCGGTAGATCTGCGGGTCTTTGTCTACGCCGGGCGGGAGCCGCGGGTGGTGCCCGCGGCGCTCAGCCGGGTGGCGCCTCCCGGCAGTCTGATCGTCAACTCCTCGCAGGGCGGGGGATCCAAGGACACCTGGATTCCCCGCCGTTAGCCGGTGATTCCCCGCCGTCAACCGTTCCGTGGCCGATACTCTCCGTAGTCGGATCCAGGGTGGCCCGGTCTTCCGTCGCGGGATGCGCTGCGGTTCCGTGCGGGATGCGCTGCGGTTCCGTGCGGGTTGGCGACCGAGGGAGTTGGCAACATCGCGGACACTGTTGTGAAATCTCCGTCCTCGAAAGTGAGGTCGTAGTCAACGGCTGCGGTACCGGGAAGGAAGCCTCGGGGAATGGATCTCGCCTGACCTCATCGATCGACGGGAGCGCACATGTGCGGGCTGAGTGGCGAGCTGAGATTCGACGGCCGGGGAGCGAACGTCGACGCGGTGGTGCGGATGACCGCGACGATGGTGCCGCGGGGCCCGGAYGGCGTGGGAGTATGGTCCGCCGGCCCGGTCGCGTTCGGGCACCGTCGCCTGAAGATCATCGATTTGTCCGAGTGCGGTGCCCAGCCCATGGTGGACAACGAACTCGGCCTGACCACGGTGTTCAACGGGTGCATCTACAATTATCAGGAGCTGCGTGACGAGCTGATCGCKGCCGGCTACCGCTTCTTCTCCACCTCCGACACGGAGGTGATCGGCAAGGCGTACCACCGGTGGGGGAGACGCTGCGTCGACCACTTCGCCGGGATGTTCGCCTTCGCCATCGCCGAGCGGGACAGCGKACGGCTGATCCTCGCCCGGGACCGGCTCGGCATCAAGCCGCTCTACCTCACCGGGAACAGCGAGCGCCTGCGGTTCGCCTCCACCCTGCCGGCCCTGCTCGCCGSCGGCGGCGTCTCCTCCGACATCGACCTGGTCGCCTTTCACCACTACCTGTCGTTCCACTCCGTGGTGCCCGCACCGCACACGATTCTGGCCGGGGTGCGCAAGCTGCCCGCGGCGACCGTGCGGGTGGTGGAGCCGGACGGCACCTCGACCGACGACCTGTACTGGCGTCCCAGCTTCACCCGCGATCCCGCGCACGCGGACTGGACCGCCCGTGACTGGCAGGACGCGATCGCCGAGCGGCTGYGCCTCGCGGTGCGCCGCCGGATGGTCGCCGATGTCCCGGTCGGCGTGTTGCTGTCCGGTGGRCTGGACTCCAGTCTGATCGTCGCGCTGCTCGCCGAGGCGGGGCAGAAGGATCTCGCGACCTTCAGTGTCGGGTTCGAGGCCGTCGGCGGCGAGCCCGGCGACGAGTTCGTCTACTCCGACGTCATCGCCCGGTACTTCGACACCGACCACCATCAGATCCGGGTGCCGGGGACGAGGCTGCTGCCCGCCGTCGACGCGGCCGTCGCCGCGATGAGCGAGCCGATGGTCAGCCACGACTGCGTGGCCTTCTACCTGCTCTCCCAGGAGGTCTCCCGGCACGTCAAGGTCGTGCAGTCGGGGCAGGGCGCCGACGAGGTCTTCGCCGGGTATTCCTGGTATCCGCCGCTGGCGGGTGTTGGGCGGACCGACGCCGTCGACGCCTACCTGCGGGTCTTCGCCGACCGACCGCACCGGGACCTGCCCGCGATGGTGGAGCCGCACCATCTCATCGAGGCCGATGCCAGCCGGCACTTCGTCGCCTCCCACTTCGCCCGGCCGGGCGCCGAAACCGCCGTTGACGCCGCGCTGCGCATCGACTCGACGATCATGCTCGTTGACGACCCCGTGAAACGGGTCGACAACATGACGATGGCCGCGGGGCTTGAGGCCCGCACCCCGTTCCTCGACCACGAGTTGGTCGAGCTCGCCGCAGCCTGCCCGCCGGAGCTGAAGCTCGCCTCCGGCGGCAAGGGTGTGCTCAAGAACATCGGCCGCCCGCTGATGCCGGTCGACGTCATCGACCGACCCAAGGGGTACTTCCCGGTGCCGGCGATCCRCCATCTCGACGGGCCGTTCCTGGACCGGGTGCGCGAGGCGCTCACCGATCCGGCGGCGAAGGCGCGGGGTCTGTTCCGGCCGGTGTGGGTCCAGACGATGCTCGCCGCCMCGAACGACAACCGCACGGCGCTCGGCGCGAACGCCCTGTGGCAGGCCGCGCTGCTCGAGATGTGGCTCCAGACCCACACGGTCGCATGATCTACGTACATCGCACGACMCACGTACATCGCACGACCCACGTACATCGCACGACCGAGTCGCATGATCCCTTGGAGTGACATGATCCGACCCGCGGTGGTGGCGCAGCCGGTGGTGGGACGGCCGGTGGTGGGACGGCCGGTGGTGGCGCACACCGTCGACTCCGGGCGTCCCGGCGATCTGTCCGACGCCTGGGTCGCGGCGGCGAGCTGTCGCGCACCGAGTACCGGCCCGCATGGTCGGCTCGCCTTCGTCGGCGATCGCGGCGGCGCCCCCGCGCTGTGGATCCGGGACCCGGATGGCCGGGAGCGCCCGGTTGACACCGGCCCCGGTCATGTCCGGGCGGTCCTGTGGTCGCCGACCGACGACCGGATCGCCGTCCACGTCGCGCCGGGCGGCGGGGAGCTCACCGAGGTCCGGACCGTCCGGGCGGACGGCGGTGACCTGCGCCACCTGGCCGGCGGCGGGAGGCGGGCCGCCACCCCAGCCCGCTGGACCGACGACGGCCACGGCCTCGTCGTGACCGAGTCCGACCGCTCCGATCCGTCCGGCCGCACCGCCGCGGTGCTGATCGACTCCGACGGGCGACGGACCCGCCTCGCCGCCGGAGTGGCGCTGCAGGTGTGCGACGTCGTCGTTCTCCCCGACCCCGCGCCGGACGGGACGGGGAGCGGCGGTCCGGGGCGGGGCCCGGCCGGTGGCGGGTACCGCCTGCTGCTGCGGGAGGGCCCCCGTGGCGTCCGGCGGGTGCTCGTGGTCGACACCATGATCGCAGCCAGGGAGGGGATCGCAGCCAGGGAGGGGATCGCAGCCAGGGAGGGGATCGCAGCCAGGGAGGGGATCGCAGCCAGGGAGGGGATCGCAGCCAGGGAGGGGATCGGCGGGTCATGGCAGGTGCCCGGCGGGACGGCGACCACCGTGACCGGTCGGTTCGTCGCCGACGGCCGTCGCCTGCTGCTGCTGTGCGACATCGGGCGGGACCGGGCCGCGTTGTTCGACGTCCCCGTCGACCCCACGGGCGATCCGACCGGCGGGCCGCGGGTCCTCGCCGCCCGGGATGACGCCGATCTGGAGCGGTTCGCCCTGCTCGATCCGGATCGGGCGGTCGTCGTCTGGAACGTGGGCGGGCGCAGCGAGCTCGCGCTGGTCGATCTGCCCACCGGACGGTCACTGACGCTGCCGCCGCTTCCCCGCGACGTCGTCACCGGCGTGCTCGTCCGGCCCGGGGGGCGGGAGCTCGTGCTTGCCCTGGATGGTGCCACCAGGCCGGGGGAGATCTGGACCTGGGATCTCACCGCGCCATCCGCCGGCTACCGTCGGCTGATCTCGCACGCTCCCGTCGAGGCAGTGACCATCCCGGGACCGCGGGTCGTCCTGAACATCGACGTTGACGGCCTGGGATCCGACAGCCCGGGGCCATCCGGGCCATCCGGGCCATCCATGCCATCCGGGCTATCCGCGCCGGCGCGTGTACCCGGGATCCCCGGGCCCCGCACCGGTGACCACCCGCGGCTGGTCCGTCCGGTGCCGTGCGCCCTGCCGGCCCACGACGGCCGGGAACTGTCCGGTTGGTGGTACCGCCCGCACGGCCCGCGAGGACCGGTCCCGACCCTGCTCCACCTGCACGGCGGCCCGGAGGCGCAGGAGCGTCCCGTCTACAACCCGCTGTTCCAGGCCGTGCTCGCCCGGGGGATCGCGGTGTTCGCGCCGAACGTGCGCGGCTCCACCGGATTCGGCCGGTCGTTCGAGGAGGCCGATCACACCCATCGTCGGTTCGGCGGCATCGCCGACGTCCGCAGCTGCGTGGCGCATCTGGTCGCGACGGGCCTGGCTGACCCGGACCGGATCGGCGTCGCCGGCCGCTCCTACGGCGGCTATCTGACGCTGGCGGCGATGGTCCACTTCCCGGAGCTGTTCCGGGTCGGGGTAGACGTCTGCGGGATGGTTGATCTGGAGAGCTTCTATCAGTACACCGAGCCGTGGATCGCCGCGTCCGCGGTCACCAAGTACGGTGATCCACGCACCGAGCCGGCGTTGCTGCGGGCGCTGTCCCCGCTGCACCGGATGAGCGCCCTCGCCGCGCCGTTGCTCGTCGTGCATGGGGAGAACGACACCAACGTCCCGGTGATCGAGGCGGAGCAGACGGTCGCCGCGGCCCTCGCTCGCGGCGTCGACTGCCGTTACCTGCTCTTTCCCGGCGAGGGGCACGAGATCGCGGATCTGCGCCACCGCAGGTCGTTCGTCCGAGCGGTCGTCGACTGGCTGACCCCCCGGCTGCTGACCCCCTGACCCCCTGACCCCCTTGTCCCCTTGCCCCCCCTGACCCCCTGTCCCCTGACCGCCGGACGGCTGACGGCCGGGGGAGGGACTGCGGAGGGACCTCAGAGTCGGCGGGTGAAGTGGAAGGCCGCGATCGTGAAGCCGGTTCGCAGGTAGAGCCGGTGCGCCTCGTAGCGGTGGGTGCCGGCGTCGAGATGGATATGTTCGCAGCCGAGCCGGCGCGCCTCCCGTTCACTCCAGGCGAGCAGCCGGGTGGCGTGCCCCCGCCCCCGCGCCGCCAGGATCGTGGACAGATCGTCGATGACCAGATGCCGCCCGTAGGCGAGCGAGGTCACCTGCCGGAATCCGACCGCCGCGACCACCCGTCCCAGCTCCCCGTCCCATGACGCGACCAGGCGGTAGCCCTCGGGGCGCTGGACCTCGTTGACGAGCTTGACGAACCCGGTGGAGGTCAGGTGCGGCCGAAGCTGCCGCATGGGGTCGAACGCCAGCCAGGTACGATCCGCCTCCAGCTCCTCGATCTTCACATACCGTATTCTTGCAGCTTCACCAGGTGAGCCGACGTCCCCCGGACGGGTAGAGCGCTCAGAACCAGCCGCGGCGGCGGCCCAGGTGCTCCAGCTGCTGGTGGAGCAGCCCGGCGAGCTGGTGCCGGTCGGTGTCGTGGTGGCCGAGCCGGAACCGGCTGAGCTCGTCGCCGCCGGAGGACAGCAGCCCACCGCGGCGGTCGGCCTCCAGGACGACGTCCACCCCGGAGCCGTCGACGAGGAAGGTGACCTCCAGTTCGGAGATGCGCCGGGCGTACTCGCCCGACGGCTTCAGCTCGATCTCCTGGTAGAAGGGCAGGTCRGAGCCGTGTAGGCGGCCCTTCTCGACGTCGGCGGACTTGAAGTGGAAGCCGAGGTCACCGAGGGCGGCGAGCACCGCCTCCTGGACGGGCAGCGGGTGCACGTTCACCGCGTCGAGGTCACCCGGGTCCACCGCCCCGGGGATGGCCAGCTTGGTCCGCACCCCGATCTTCATCCCGTGCAGATGCCACCCGCCGATGTCGGTGATCGGGGTCTGCCACGGCACGGGCAGCTCGAAGCGGCCGCTGATCTGCTGCTCCGGGTGGATAGTGAAGYCGCCACCGATCTGCTGGGTACCGAAGGTGACCTGCTCGTGCCAGGTCGAGTCGTCGGTCTCGACCTCGACGGTCGCCTCGAGCGCGACGAGGACCTTCTCGATCTTCTGCTCGACCTTGCCGCCGGTGACGGTGGTCAGACCGGTCACGACCTGGCCCGGCAGGGTTTCCGGACGGTCCAGCACGGTCTCGACCGCGGCCCCGCCCACGCCGAGCCGCGACATGAACCGCTTCATCCCCATGGTGTGCCCGTCCTCCGCTTCCGTTCTCGTGTGTGCGCAGKACACGTTCTCACATCCGCCTGACGACCGGACCGCCGGAACGGCTCCCGGGTCGGCAGGGTGACAGCGGGCGGGGCGGGTGACAGCGGGCGGAGCGTGTCAACGGGCGGAGCGTGTCAACGGGCTGGTGACGCGGATGGGGTACGGCGTCCGGCTTCGGGGCGAACCGGTACCATTCCGCTTCGTGACCTGCATCGTCGGGGTACAGCAGGACGGCCGGGTCGTGATCGGTGGGGACAGCGCCGGTGTCGCTGGCTGGTCTATCACTGTCCGTGCGGATACCAAGGTGTTTCGTAACAGTGAGTTCATTATGGGGTTCACTGATTCGTTCCGGATGGGCCAGCTGCTCCGCTACAGCCTCGTGCCCCCGGTCCCGCAGGACTGGGATCTCGATCGGTTCATGGCGACGGACTTCATCGCGGTGGTCCGGGACTGCCTGCGTGACGGCGGCTTCGCCCGCAACGACTCCGGCAATGAGAGCGGCGGGCTGTTCCTGGTCGGCCTCCGCGGACACCTCTACCGCATCGACTCGGACTACCAGATCGGCCGCAGCGCGGACAACTACTATGCGGTCGGCAGCGGCGACGAGTACGCCTGCGGCTCGCTGCACAGCACCCGGGGCCTCGACCCGAAACAGCGGGTCCGGATGGCGCTGGAGGCCGCGGCCCACCACTCGACCGGGGTGTGCCCGCCGTTCCACATCATCTCCTCCGACGACATCTCCTCCGACGACGTGACCACCTACGACGCCTCGGACTGACCGGGCGCCTCGGACTGACCGGGCGCCTCGGACTGGCCGGGCGCCTCGGACTGGCCGGACAGCGGTCAGCGGTGGAGCCGTTCCGCGGCCAGCGCGGCGAAGGCCGACGTGCCGGCGAGCGGTTCGAAGCGTTGCGCGGCTGCGGTCAACGTGCCGTACTCGTCCTCGGTGAGCGTGATGTCGGCCGCGGCGGCGTTGTTCTCCACCTGGGCGACGCTGGACGCCCCCGGGATCGCGACGACCGACGGATGATGGATCGCCCAGGCCAGCGCGATCTGGGCGGGGGTGGCGTCGTGCGTGGCGGCGACCTCGCGTAGGACGTCGAGCAGCGGGGTGGCGCGGGCCAGATTCTCGGTGAGGAACAGCGGGTTTATCGCGCGGATCCGCCCGGTCGGGCGGTTCGTGACGTCGTAGCGGCCCGAGAGCAGCCCCTGGCTCAGCGGGCTCCAGGCGATCACGATCCGGGACTCCCGGGCGGCGAACGCCAGCAGCTCCTCGCCCCGCCTGCGCCGAACCAGGCTGTACTCGACCTGGTTGGACAGGATGGGCGCGCCGAGCGCCGCCTCGGCGTCCTGCCAGCGGGTCAGCGAGTAGTTGCTGACCCCGACGTCCCCGACGAGGCCGACGGCGCGCAGCGCCGCCATCCCGCGCATCGTCTGGCCGTCCCTGATCACCGGATTGGGCTGGTGGACCTGATACAGGTCGATGCGGTGCACCCCGAGCCRGTTCGCGCTCGCGACCGCCCGCTGCTCGACGATCGGAGCCAGCGGGAGCACGGGGAACACCTTCGTCGCCACGTACGCCCGGTCCAGCGCGTCCGGGATCCCGGCCAGCGCCGAGCCGAGGATGCGTTCGCTGCGTCCCATCCCGTAGATCTCGGCGGAGTCGAACAGCGTCACCCCGAGTTCGAGGGCCCGGCGCACGATGCGCCCGGCCTCGGTGTCGGCGTAGCTCGCCCCGTACCCCCACTCCCTGGACCCGAACTGCCAGGTTCCGAGGCCGATCTTGGATATCTTCTTACCGCTGGCTGTCGTGATGCCCTCGACGTAGCGCATCTGTCCAGTGAACGCCCGACCATGTCGGAGCGCGAGAGGAGCCTCACMGGTAGCCGCTCCGATGCCGGTGTCGTCGTCGAATCGTCCTGTCCGCGAATCGTCTTGTCCGGGGATCGACAGCGTTCCCGGCGCCGACGTGTTCGGCTGTACTCTCCGGCAGCTGCTAGGTTGCCGGCAGTCCGGTTCGTGCGGATGCGGGCGGGTGCTGGCTGGCCGGTTGGGCACGGTAACGCCGGTAGGTCATGGTTGCGCCGGTCCGGCACGGAATGCCAGGTGGAGGGAGCGTGTTGGTCACCCAGTTCAGTCGAGGGCAGAAGGCGCAGCTGTCGACGATCACCCCGGGCACCGACCTGTACGTCGGGATCCAGATCAATGCGCCGGGGGAGTGGGACATCTCCTGCTTCGGCCTGGACGGCGCCGATCGCCTCACCGACGACCGCTACTTCGTCTTCTTCAACCAGCCGGCGTCGCCGGAGAAGTCCATCCAGCTCCTCGGGCCGCAGGCCGGCGACAGTCAGGCGTTCCGGGTCACCCTCGACCAGGTGCCCGCCTCGATCGGCCGGCTGTCGTTCTGCGCCGCCCTCGACGGTGCCGGTAGCGCCTCGGCTATCTCGTCGGGGTACCTGCGGGTCGTCGTCGCGGGAACCGAGGTGCTGCGCTACTCCTTCACCGGCGCCGACTTCACCAGCGAGCGCGCCGTGATGATCGCCGACATCTACCGCAAGGGTGTGTGGCGGATCGCCGCCGTGGGCCAGGGGTTCCAGGGGGGATTGGCCGAGCTCATCCGCTCTTACGGCGGTGAGGTCGCCGACGAGGCGCCGCAGCCGGCCCCCGCTCCCGGTTTCGGCGCTCCCGGTTTCGGCGCTCCGCTCGCTGCACCGCCGCCCATGGGCTTCGCGGGTGGGATGCCCGCCACCGGCATGCCGGGTGGGATGCCGCCGACCGGCGCGTTCGGCGGACCCGAGATCCTGCCGTCGCAGGCGCGACCCACCCTGCCCGGGGCGATGAACAGCCTGGATCCCTACCGTGAGGTGCCGACCGCCGGTCGGTGGACCCAGCAGAACGGCAAGCTGGTCAAGGTCACCCTCGGTCCGGACGCGTTGGCGCTGCGCGGGTCGATGGTCGCCTACCAGGGCAGCGTCGAGTTCGACTACAAGAGCAGCGGGCTGCGCGGTCTCATCGAGGGCAAGCTGACCGGCCAGAGCCTCAAGCTGATGACCTGCAAGGGCTCGGGTGAGGTCTTCCTTGCCCAGGACGCCGCGGACCTGCACATCGTCGAGCTCGGCAGCTCCTCCCTCTGCGTCAACGCGAAGAACCTGCTGGCGATGGACGCCACCGTGCGCACCGAGGTGCGTCGGATCGAGAGCCCCGGCATCCCCGGCGGGGGGTTCTTCCACTTCGAGGTCTCCGGGCCGGGTTCGGTGGTCGTCATGACCAAGGGGTCTCCGATGACCCTCACCGTGCAGGGCCCGACCTTCGCGGACATGAACGCCCTCGTCGCCTGGACCACCGGCATGCGGGTCAGCGTGTCCACTCAGGTCCGGATCTCCCGGCAGATCTACGCCGGCGGTAGCGGCGAGGCACTGGCTCTGCAGTTCATGGGGTTCGCGGGGCACTTCATCGTCGTCCAGCCGTACGAGGTCTGAGGCGTGTCGACCATCCGGGAAGCGCGCCTGGCGGGAGGACCGCCGGGGGAGAGGAGCGGGCCGTGCAGGGCAGCCTGATCCAGCACTACGGACCAACTCCGATCATGGAACGGATGAGCAGGCACGGCTCGAAGATCGCCAAGGTGGTCATGAACCCGGGCCAGGATCTCTTCGCCCGGGTCGGGTCAATGATCGCCTACGAGGGGTTGATCGACTTCAATCCGCAGCCGCCGCAGCTCGGCCGGATCGCCTCCTCCTGGGCGACGGGTGAGGGCGTTCCGCTCATGACGGCGACCGGCCAGGGGCTGCTGTACCTCGCGGACTACGGCAAGGAGGTCATCGTCGCGCAGCTTGCCGGCGAGGGACTCTCGGTCAACGGCAAGAACATCCTGGCCTTCGACGCCGGGCTGCAGTGGAGCATCGAGCGGGTCCGCGGCATCACCATGCTGTCCGGAATGGGGATGTTCAACGTGGTGGTGCGTGGGCACGGCTGGGTGGCGCTGACCGCCAAGGGCAGTCCGATCGTGCTCGACACCCGGGAGGCGTCGACCTACGTCGACACCGACGCCCTCGTCGCCTACACCGATGGGCTGYGCGTCGAGCCCCGGCGCACCGCCCGGCTCGGCGGGCTCATCGGGCGCGGCTCCGGGGAGGCGTTCCAGCTCGGCTTTTCCGGCCAGGGGTTCGTCGTCGTGCAACCGAGCGAGGACGAGCGGCCGACCTTCTCGGTGCGGGGCTGAGGCCGCGATGGCACGGTGKGGGMGGGCGGCCGGGTACCGGCGCCGGACGGCGGAGCGCACCGCGGAGAGGACGGGGACGGCGACATGACGCAGGGCGGGATGTACGGCGGCCACCCGAGTGGTCCGCAGGGCAACTATCCCGGCGGTGGTCCGGGCTATCCGCCGGGCCAGGGCTATCCGCCGGGCCAGGGCTATCCGCCGGGCCAGGGGACACCTCCCGGTGGCTCCGGTGGGCCGGCCGGCGGCATCCGCAGCAGTCTCCTGGACAATCCCGAGCGTCCCTCGGACGAGCCGTTTTCCCTGCAGAACGGCAAGATGCYCAAGGCGACGCTTGGCGCCCGCGGGATGCGGGAGTTCTATGCCCGCAAGGGCGCGATGGTCGCCTACCAGGGTGCCGCGAACTTCGACGCGCACTGGGAGGGCTGGGGCTCGCGTTTCCACAGCTTCTTCAGCGGCGGCGAGGGCCTGAACCTCATGCAGGTCTCCGGATCGGGTTCGGTCTTCCTCGCCAACCAGGCGCAGGACATCCACATCCTCGACCTGGTCGGTGATGGGCTCACCGTCGACGGCAAGAACGTGCTCGCCTTCAACGCCGACCTGACCTGGGACCTGGTGCGGGTGGACAGCCAGGTCGGCATCGCCGGTGTCGGGAGCTACCAGGTCGAGCTGCGCGGCAACGGCCGGGTCGCTGTCTGCACGTCCGGGGCGCCGCTGGTCATGCACGTAACGCATCAGAACTACTACTTCGCGGACGCCGACGCGGTCGTCGGCTGGTCATCGAGCCTGCAGGTCTCGATGCAGGCGGCGGTGACGTCCTCGGCCGTGTGGCGACCCCGGGGGAACACCGGGGAGAGCTGGCAGATGCAGTTCACCGGCGAGGGCTTCGTCATCGTGCAGCCCTGCGAGCTACTTCCGCCGTACAACGCGCTCGCGGGTGCCGGTCTCGCCGGACAGTTCGGCCTCGGTCAGGGCGGGTTCCAGGGCAACCAGCACGGCGGTCACGGTGGTCACGGCCCAAGCGGCGGTTTCGGCGGTGGCGGCCTAGGCGGTCTGTTCGGTAACCRCTGAGGCGACACCGCCTGCGACGGACGGGCGGCGAGGCGTGGGGGGTCATCTCGCCCGCTCGACGCCCTCGGCGTATCCGGCATTCTTGGCGTATCCGGCATTCTTGGTGTATCCGGCATCCTCGGCGAACACGTCGGGGGTGCGGACGTGTTCGGGCCGAAATCCGATGCCGATGACTCGCCCGAGTAGCCGCCCGAGTACCCGCCCGAGCACCCGCCCGATCCGCGGCGCCGCCGTGGCGGTCACCCCATAGGACATCATGGCCGTCACCAGGTTGGACATCCCGGCCCGCACCGCCCCCGTCATCGTCCTTGCCGTCGCGTTCGTCGTCGCGTTCGTCAGGGGGGCACGCGCGACCTGGCGCGACGGGCTGCCGCCGTGCGCTGGCCGCTCGTCGTCACCCAACAGGCGTACCAGGAAGGCGCCCTGCCGGACCTGGATCATCTGCATGAGCACGACCGGCCAGGTCCGCCGGCGCTGCACCCGCCGCAGCTCGGCCGGCTCGGGTGGCCCGGCCCGCAGCGTCACGGCCATCAGGTTCGCCGTCGCCACCGCGTCCTGGACGGCGTAGTTCACCCCGACGCCGCCCGCCGGGGACATCGCGTGGGCGGCGTCGCCGATGCAGAGCAGACCCGGCTGGAACCATCGGCGAAGCCGGTCGACCTGCACCACCAGGGTCTTCACCTGGTCCCAGTCGGTGAGGTCGTCAACGGCACCGGACAGCGCCGGCGCCGCGGTGGTGATCTGCGCACGGAACGCCGCCAGCCCGCCGGCCGTCCTTGGCTGCCGCTGCGCCGACCCCTTCCGGACCACCATGCCGCACTGCCAGTAGTCGCGTCGATCCAGGGTGATCAGGGCGTGGCCCTTGCGGAGGTGCGCCAGGGTGAATCCGTCCCCGTTTCCCTCCTCCCCACGCTCGTTCCCCTTCTCCTCCCCACGCCCGTTCCCCTCCTCGTTCCCGTTCCCGTCCCTCGCCGCCCGGCGGCCGCTCGCGGACCTGTCACCCATGTCTTTCGGCAGCCGGAACCAGAGGACGTCGAAGGGAGCGCCGCGCTCCCGCACCRGCAGGCCGGCACGGGACCGCAGGGTCGAGTGCCGGCCGTCGGCGGCCACCGTCAGATCCGCCCGGATCTCGACCTCCCCGAGGGGGCCGGCCGCGCGCACGCCCACGACCCGTCCATTCGCCCGGACCAGGTCGGTCGCCTCGGTGCTCATCGCCAGGCGGAACGTCGGATAGGCACCGGCCCGCTCGGCCAGAAACGTGAGAAAGTCCCATTGGGGCATCAGGGCGATGAACGGGCAGGGCGTCCGCAGGTGCCGGAAGTCCACAACGGTCCGGCGCCGGCCCGCCATATCCAAAGCCAGCGTGGCGGCCCGGGTGTGCGGGATGCGAAGGAAGTCCGTCAGCAGGCCCAGCTCCGCCATCACTGCCATCGTGGACGGGTGAATCGTGTCACCGCGGAAGTCACGGGCAAAATCATCGTGCTTTTCCAGCACGATGACGTCCACCCCTGCGCGGGCCAGCAACAGACCGAGCATCATCCCCGCCGGCCCACCGCCCGCGATGACGCATCGGGTGGTCCAGCGCAACGGTGCGGATGATGTTCCCATGCCAGCTCCCCGGATCCCGCCCCGGGCCTGCCCCGCGTCGGYCGCCACCAGGCGGAGCGACCGCGGCGGTCCCCGGAGCCCGTCGTCCCCGTCATCCTGCCCGGACGTCCTGCCCCGCCGAGGAGATGATCGAACCTGCCGTCGCCAGGCGCTGAGACTCCCGCTCGTCAGGTGCAGCCCTTCCAGCGCGAACCATTCGATGGCCGGAGGCTGGACTTCCGCGAGTACCGGTAACAGTTCGACCTCGTCGCCCGCCAGGAGGGGGGCATCAGGAGGGGGGCATCGGGGCGGGGGCATCGTGGCGAGAGACGTCAGGCAGGCGACGGGTGGGGCGTGGCAGGGCGGGCGAGCGGGCGAGYAGGACGACCCCGCCCACGACCAGCAGAGCCGCCACCGTGACACCCGTGATAACCCCGGGGGTGTCCGGGGCGGGTACCCCGAAGACGAGCACGGCGAGAGTGTAGGAGACCGTCGGATTGGTGATGTTCATGGCGGTGACGGTCGGCGCGAGCGGACCCACGGCGAACGCCATCTGCCCGAATACGAGGCTGGCCATCGTGACTCCGCACAGGGCGTAGGCGAACCAGTGGGTCGCGGTGGTAGCGATCCCCTCGTTCAGGGTCTCGTCGGTGGCCTGCTTCATCAGCAGGGCGCTCAGCGCGAAGAACAGCCCGGCGCCGACTCCGAGCATCGCCGCACGCATTGCTGGTCRCCGGCCGCGGGAGAAGACCGTCAGCGTCGCCGCGAGGGCAATGATCGCGAGGATGGTCAGCGCCAGCCGGTATTCGTCCAGGGGAGCATGGGCGGGTAGGCGTCCMTGGACCGTGAGGAGCAGCGCGAGGCCTGCGCAGATCGATGCCACCGCCCACCATGCTCCCCGCGCCATCCGTAGATGGGTGCGGACCAGGCCCAGCGGGAGCGCGAACAGTAACTKGGTGACCATGAGGGGCTGCACCTCGGCGAGGGAACCAAGGTGTAGGGCGAGCGCCTGGGTGAAGAACCCGGCGACGTTTGTCAGCCAGCCCAGCAGCCACATCGGTTCGCGTGCCAGGTCGACCAGATGCCCCATTCCGGGCAGCGCGTGCGTCCGGTCGTCACGGGCGGCGAACCGGCTGCGTCCGGCGGCGCGTTGTTGCAGAGCCGCGGACGACGCGAGCAGGAACGCGGCGCACAGGGCCAGCGGGATGAAGAGCAACACGGATCGTTCGGTCCGTCAGGCGGAGCCGGCCCGCGGGGCGGCTRCCGGCGGGCGGCCGGACGCGCCGGCGGGATGGCGGCCGCCCCGCGCGGGCGTACTCATCGGGCTGGGTGCCTCGTCGGGGAGCGTCGGAGACAGCGGGACCGCCGGGACCGCCGGGACCGGGTGTACGCCGCCGAGCGGCCGGTCGAGCCGCCGCGGCGCATCGCCTGGACCGCGCATGTTGGACACGATGGCCGTAATGTACCGGCCCGGGGAACCGGATGTGATGTATCCCGGCTGGTGGGCGCCGGTGTGATCCGAGCGGGAACGTCCTGCTCGCCGGGCCTCGGCGTAGCCGTCTCACACCCCCGGTCCACGGAAGCGGGATCGCTCCAGACCGACGGGAGCGCGGCGTACGGCCGACCGGCCGTACGCGTTCCACGCCCATGGCGGCAGCGACACCACCGGCGTCGTGCGCGGCGTCGTGCGCGGCATCGAGACGATTACCACGGGGCTGAATTAGAAACGCCTGCGCGAGCCGTTTTCGTCTGCCATGTGAAAAAGATTTCCGTCGGCGACCGGTAGGGTCCGACACGGGCCGGGTGGACGGCTGCCTGCTTGACGCGGCATGGCGGCGATGCAATTTTTTTTGTGACCACCGGCACCGGATGGGATCGGTGGGGCCGGTGCCGTGCGTGTCGTCAATTTCCGTCCCGGGCACGTGGTATTCTTTCCGCTGCTCTACCAGATTCGGAGGTGCGCTTGTGCGTCACTCTCTTCGTGGGCTCGCTGTGGGATCCTGYATTGCGAGCACCGTGCTGATCGGAACGTCGCAGATCTCGGTGACCGCGGCGATCGCGGCGCCGGCGGGGCCGGTACCCGCGCCCGTCCCGGATTCCGCGGTCGCGGCTGGCGCGGTCGGCGCGGATGGCCTGCGGGGCAGGAGTTCCCCAGCCGGCATCACGAAATCCGCGCGGGTGTGTTATTTCGAGACCAGAGGCGACGACGTACACGTCTCCAGTTCCGCTCATGAGGCGTCCGGACACGGCTGGTGGGTCAACATCGACTGCGACGTCACCAAGGCGGTCGTCACCGTCCAGCTGCAGGAGTACTACAGCGACGGCACGTGGCGGAACGTCGGCGCGGTGGGCCGGTCGACGGTGAAGTCCGGCGGCGGCGCCGGAAACCGGGCGACCGGGCGGGGCCACTGCAGGAGCGGCAGTCTGACAGGGTGGCGTAGCGTCATCGACGTGGATCTGGTGGGCGTGCCCGACGACCCGAACAAACTCGTCACGACGGGTCGGAACATCAGGTGCCGGCGGTAGTGCACGAGGGTGACGCGGCCGGGCCCGCCGGCACCCTGTTCGCCTCCCTGTACGGCGAGCTGGCGCCGCACCCGTGGCGGGATCCCTTCGTCGCATCCTCCGACGCGTACAGCCTGTTCGTCGCGAGGTCGTCCGCGCTGGGCTGGCTCACCGAGGCCATGCCGGACGCCTCCGGCGGCCTGTGGGGGATGAACGATGCCGGGCAGGACCGGCCTGCCGCCGCCGGGGCGTCGCCGTCCCGCGCCGCCTGGTTCCAGGTGTCGTTGACCGAACCGGTCCCGAACCGCCGCCCCCTGCCGGTGCAGCCGTTCCTGGCCTGCGCGGACGATGTCGTGGCGCGGATCGGCACGCTGCGGCTGACGGCGGTGCAGCTCCTGCTGCCGGTGCAGCTCCTGCTGCCGGTGCAGGTGTCGCCGGTGGAGGGCCTCGGGATCTCGCCACGGACACCCGCCGTGGGAAGTCTACTGCAGGATGCCGGCTGGTTCGCCGACTGCGCCCCGCGGCACAGAACGCGGGTGCGGGTGACGGTGGACGGCGGGCAGGACCCGGCCATCCGTTCCRCCGCCCCCGCGATGCTCGACTGGCTGCGCAAACTCGACCAGCACGTCTTCTCGGATGACTCGCTCTCTCCGGCGAACGACGACCATCCGGTGCTGGAACCCGCCGTCATCGATGAACTGTGGCAGGGACCTGCTCGGCACCGGGTCACCTTCCAGGGGGCCCTCGCCGAGTGGACGTTGGACGCGCTGGGCTGGCTGGCCGCGTTGCTCGCGGAGGCGAGTGCCCGGCACGGGGTCGGCATCCCGCTACTGGTGACCGCCAGCCGATCGACGAGCCGAACGGGTTGAACTCCCTGGCCGGGGTGACGGCCATCCGGCGCGCCGATATCGTCCGGGTGTGGCCGTCATCGTGCAGTTTATCGTCGCTATAGTGCTGGAGATCACTGGAACGCTGGCGCTCCGGGAGACCAGCGGGTTCACTCGGCTCTGGCCGACCCTGATGGTCTGTGTCTGCTATCCGCTGTCATTTTTTTTCGTGTCTCGAGTGTTGCAGCATCTGGAGATCGGCTTCACTTACGCGGTGTGGTCCGCGGCCGGCACCGCGGCCATGGCCGTCATTGGCGCGGCCGTCTTCGGCGAATCGATGAACGCGCTAAAGGTCGCCTCGCTGGTCCTCGTCATCGTCGGAGTGGTCGGTCTCCAGCTTAGCGGTGCCCGCCGCTGACCAGCTGGTAGCTGGTAGCGGGTTTTTCGGTCGGTCAAAGCGCGGGTAGTTATATTAAGAGCGTGTCTTGTGTGGCCGCTCCGGGTGAACCGCCCCGGGTTCGGTGGAGACCGGGGCGGTTCAGTCAGTCTGACCCCGACCGCTTGGACGTCGTGTGGCGCGCTTAGGGTATCCGGCTCCCCAGATTGAGGCCCTACCAATTCCGGTGGATGTGAAGGTTCATCTCGCCTACCGGGAACCGGGCGGCTGGACCTCTCCCCATCACCGCTTCGGGGATATGGAAGCGGCATCGCGCTACATGGATGCGATCCACCACCTTGCCGGCCATGATGCTGCACGGAGGCGCGTCTGGGTATATAGCCCGTGTACCTGTCCCTAACCACTTGCCCACCTTCTCGTATGAGGGGGTGGGCCTTAGCTTGGTAGGGTATGGCTGTGGCGAAGCTGCTGGTGGTCCATCACACCCCGTCCCCGACCATGCAGGAAATGCTGGAGGCGGTTCTGTCGGGTGCTCGGACGGACGAGATCGAGGGCGTAGAGGTTGAGGTGCGGCCGGCACTCTCAGCCACGGCCTCGGATGCGTTGGCTGCCGATGGGTATATTCTTGGTACTCCGGCGAATATCGGCTATATGTCGGGCGCTTTGAAGCACTTTTTTGATGGTGTGTATTATCCTTGCCTTGAAGCAATCGTCGGCCGGCCGTATGCCCTCTACGTCCACGGCGGCAGCGACACCACCGGCGCCGTGCGATCAGTCGAGACGATCACTGCGGGGCTGCGGTGGAAGCGCTTGCGGGAGCCGCTGACGGTGGTGGGAGCGCTCGACGCTGCTGCCCGCGAAGCATGCTGGGAGTTGGGCGCGACCATGGCGGCCACGCTCGCGGACACGTAGTGTAACCATCCGACGCATGCGACTTTGTGCAAGTTCTGCGACCAGACCTACTTTCCCGTGCTTGAGGCGACCATCGGCCGGCCGTACGCCTTGTATGTCCACGGCAACAGCGACACGACCGGTGCGATCCGTGGGGTCGAGACCATCGCGACCGGGCTGAAGTGGAAGCGCCTTCGGGAGCCGCTGTCGACCATCGGCGAGGTAGATGCCGCTGTACGCGAGGCCTGTCGGGAGTTCGGCGCCACGGCAGCGGCCAGCCTGATGAAGAGACCTGGAGGGACCGGCCGAAGGCGAGTGCTGTCTGGACGCGTCAGCGGACGGGAGGCATTGCGTGCCAGGGGTCCCAGGTGGACCAGGCCTGCCAGTTCGGCAGGCCGTCGTCGCACAGCCAGTTCCATGAATGCCAAACCGTGCCGTCTCGGTCTATACCAACGAGCTCTTGGTGGCGGTCGGAGTGGGAGCCGGCGGCGATGGCGGTGAGCCAMCCGGTCCGCACGGGGCGGGTGGTCGTGTCGGAAGCGACGGTCAGGCGCTGCTCTGCTCCGGTAGCGGCATGTGTGGGGGCGTGGTGTCGTCGCGTGGAGTGGTCATGTCCGTCCAGTCCGACCAGCCGGGCTCGGGCCAGTACCACCGGTGTCGCATCCGGCCGGTGGCGTCGAGCGCGTATACCTCCAGGTGACCTTCGGTGAGGGAGGACACCGCGATGTCCGTCGCTGTCATGCCCAGGCGGKTTAGCTTGTGCCAGTCGGACCATTGCGGTTCGGGCATCCACCAGCGGTGCCAGACCTCGCCCTCGACGAGGACGAACAGTTCCTGGTGGGCTCGTCCATGGGAGCCCACCGCGATGGCGTCGAGTGGCCGATCCCAGGGCCCGGCCATGTGGTGCCAGTCGGACGTACGTAGTCGGAAGTCCCGTTGAGTTGATCGACGTTGGCGGTGGCTGGGGGGACTGGGTGTGGCCTGATGGTCTYCGTGGGTGACGGTTCGCTGGTCGGGATGGTTTGCTGCGGTGCGTGGCGGTTGTCGAGTCGGGTGTTTGCGGCGTTGCTGGTGGTGAGGCGCTGGCGGATGTGTTGGTGGAGAACGGCCGTCTGCGAGTCGAGCTCGCGGAGCTGAGGACGGAGCATGYCCGGCTGCTCGCGGGACAGCTCCACCAGGGCCGCACGCACCTCATCCACGGTGGCCTCCCCGAATTGGATGTTCACGGAGAAGTTGAACTCATCCCGACCGCGCATGGCCTCGTCGAGCCCGCCTTCGGTGAGGTCAACGGCGGTGTAGGCCAGCAGTTGCGCGGGCTGGTAGCGGCCGGTAGCCACGATGCGGTCCCACTCCGGCGTCCCCGGATACGGGCGGAACTCGAAGACGGAGGCCCGGAAGTTCCCCKGCTGGCCGTCGGCCACCTCCCACAACTCCCTGACGTGGCGGACGGTGGCCGCCAGCTCCTCCCGCGTCTCGGTGGGGAAGCCCAAGATGAAGTAGCCMTTCACCGAGATGCCGCGCTCGTTGAGGCGGCGGACCACGGAGCGGGTCATGTCCGGGGTGATCCGCTTACCCATGTACTTCAAGAGCCGTTCACTGCCGGACTCGACGCCCAGGGCAACTTCGCGCAGGCCGTTGGCGGCCAGCACATCCAACAGGGCGTTGTCGACCCGATGCAGGATGTTGATGCGGCCGGTGGCGTCCCAGACGAAGCGGTCCCCGAGGCGAGCGGCGGTGAAGGCCTCCATGCACTGGCGGATGAACCGCTCGTAACCGAGAAAAAGATCATCGACGAAGCGGAAGGCGGTCACGCCGCCTGTGGCGTGCAGCACCTCCATCTCCGCGATGATGCCGGCCGGGGTGCGGGTGCGGATGGTGATGTCTGGGTTGGCGCTAACAGCAGCGCCGCAGAAGGAGCAATCGTAAGGACACCCGCGGGCACCGACCATGTTGGCCTCGACGCGGCCGTCTGGCGCCTGGTACGGGTCGCCCACCAGAAACCGGCGGTCGACGAAGGGCAGGCGGTCCACATCCGGGCTCAGGTGGTGGCCCGCGCCCGGACGGCCGCCGGTGACAGGCTGGCGAAGGATGGGATCGAGCCACATCACGCCGGGCAGGTCGGCGCGGGAGCGTTTGTCCTGCAACAGCTCAGCCACGCGGGTCTCGCCCTCGCCCAGCACCAGGGCCTCCAGCGCCCCGAAACGGGGGTCGGTGATGATGGCGGCAGGCATGGCCTTGGCCTGGTGCCCGCCGATCATGACCATGATGTCCCGGTCCAAGCCGGCGGCGATTTCGGCGCTCACCTCGTAGGTGGGGGCCAGGAGGTTGAAACCGGCCCAGCGCGGTCCGAGGCGGTTCACCAGTTGATAGGTCTCTTTGACGCCGAGCCCCAAAGCCTCGGCGTCGAGCACGCCGACGTTGAAGCCTTGGGCCGCCGCGTAGGTTGCGATGTAGGCCATGCCCAACACGGGCAACGTGAAGTCGTTTACCCGTGGGCGGACGCCGTAGTCACGCAGCGGGGCGTTAATAAAAACGGCGTCGAGCGGCTGGTTCAGGTCGGCGCCCAGGACGGGGCCGTCATCCAATGTCTCCACGGTATGAACCCCAAGCGAGGGTCAGTATGGTCAAGGTTGATAGGTGTTCCCCCGCCAGATGCCGCCACTGGGCACCGAAGGCACGCTCATTGTTGAACCAATGGTGCGCTGGGGCAGCTCGCCCCGCCCACGTGCGTACGGCCAGATCGGCGTAGGGGTAGAGGTCCCAGGTATTGGTGTAGTCAGCAACAGCAGCGCCGGCCGTCCAAGGGCCAATCCGCTGGACGCTTTGCAATTCGTCGACCAGGGCAGCCAGGGGTAGGCGGTTCCAGTTTTCGCCGTGGGCCAGGTAGGCCGTAGCGGCGGCCCGCAGCGCTGGCCGCTTGAAAGCTAGCCCTAGTTCTCCGTACTGCTCGTCGTCTAGCTCTAGGATTTTTTCGGGGCTCGGAAACAGGCCGAACGCGCCACCGTCCGGCAGCGCCACTTGCTCGCCGTGGGCCGCACATAGTGCCCGGTAGAGCTTCTTGGATTGCCCCGCCCGGATGACTTGACGCAAGATCGCGGTCGCTAGGGCCTCCCACAGCGAGGGGTTGCGGAAACGTCCCACCAGCCCGAGGCCAGCCAGCTCCTTGGCGAGCTCCGGCACTTCGCTAGCTGCTCCCTCCGGCAAGCCGAAGACATCCGCCAGCGGCTCCGCCGCCTCATCGCCCAGTGCCGCGAGCGTCAATTTGCCGCCGTGAACCTCCGCCAAGACCGGGCCGCCAGGCAACGCAAATACGCGGCGTACCCCATCTGCTGCGGGAAGCCAGGCGGGGTACTCGGTCATCCAGCGGTCTGCGGCAAACGGCATGAGGAAACTCCGGAAGTACGACGGTATTGGGCGAAGATATTGGCGCTATTATCTCATGGCGTCACTCCGGGGTAGGCGACTGTCCAGGGCTTGCAGGCCAGCGAGCACCCGTTTTAGAACTGCCATGTCATCGAAAACCAACCCAGGATCGGCACGTGCAACCGTAGCCCGACGGTGCGGGAGAAGCGGGTGCGACTCCTGGGATTCGGGCGGTGCCGGTGCCTCAATCTGGCACCAGGTCACTTTGCCAACTCCGGTGGGTGATGGGTAGTAGGCTGCCGCCGTGCTCAGGGCTTCGACAATGTGAAGGCCCCGGCCACTCTCACCGTGAAGATACTGAACCTGAAGTTCGGGCGGCTTCGGGTTGCGATCCCAGACTTCAAGTATGAGGCTCCCGGCGGCCCAACTGATGCGCATGGATACGATGGGCCTTGAGCCGCCGCCGGAACTTTGGGTGGCCCGGACGGCATTAGTAATGAGTTCTGAAATCAACAGGGCCGTGGTGTCGAGAAGATCTGTAAGCCCCCAGTCCTCCAGCAGCTCGGCCGCCGCTTGCCGCGCCAAGGCCGGGGCCGTGGTGGTGGTGGTGAACTGGTGGACGCTCGCGCGCAGGTGAGCGGCTGGCTGGGGTGCAGTRCTGGCCGGAAGGTTCATGTCGACCTCGGCGAAGGGACGGCGGGCGTTACGGTGAGCACCCGCGCGCCCAACACCTCGATCTCCACTTCGATGGCCTGCCGGACGGCGGGCAAGGGAGAGAGGTGATCGAGACTTGCCACCAGGACCCCGGCGGCTTCCGACCTCATGACGGCTTCGAGGAGGACCGTGAGGCCGGGACGCACGATGCGCCCCGGGGGAATGGAACGGTCGACAAAAATTTCTGCCAGGGCCAAGCCTTCGGCCTGCGCGTGGGCGGTGAGCTGGTCGTGGAGCCGGTCGATTTCGGCTTCGTCGGCGTGCTCGGAGCTGATGTAGCCGTACACCGTCCGCGCCGACTGGCACTCCGCCGAGGACGGCGGGCGGCCGTTCATGAGGCGGTGAAGCGGGTGGTGGCCTGGCTGCTCGGAAGGAACCCCGGCCAGATGAGGAAGGCCCGGCGGGACAGGCTAGCGGCAGGGGTGCGGCGCTGGCGGGCCAGCATCCGCCGCGCCTCGCCGTGCAACCGGCGCAGTTCCGCGGTGACGGCTTCGGTTCGCTCTTCCAAGGCTGCCTGCTGTACAGCGGTGGTGGGCAGGTCGCCCGCGTCGCAAGCGAGGACGACGCCAGCGGCTTCCAGYCGTCCCAACGCCGCCCCGAGCCCTTCGGCGATGAGCCGCAGCGCCGCACTGCCCAGCGGCCCCAGTACGGAGTCTTGCCTTCCGGTGTTTGCATCCACCGGTGCCTCCAATCCTGGCAGGAAGATCCACTGATGTGGACGGGCGCCCGAGGCCGGGGAGCAGGGTCCTCTACCCGGCCCCGGGCGCCTTGGTCCTCAGCGTGAGCGGGCGGGACGGATGCGGCCATGCCGGGCCATGTATGACGGCTATACGTGCCGCCTCCAGTTCCCCACCTGGCGTGACCAATGCCCCTTTACACTGCTGCCGAGCGCACTTGGATGACCACGAGTGGAAGCGGCCGGGGGCATGGGCAGGGCATCAGGCCGGTACTGCCGCTCCTGCGGGAGCCGTCTCGCCCGCGACAACGCGGCCGGGTCCTGTGCCCCCTGCCAGCGCAAACAGGAGCAGCTGCGCCTTCAGGCCCCGGTGGTGCCTGATCACTTCTGGCAGACCGATGAACTACGCGACGCCCTGGCCAGCTGGCACATGGGCCGGGTGATCGCCGCCTACCGCCGCAACCCCTGGCACGGCCGGGTGCTGGCGCAGGAACTGGTTGGCGGCTGGGCCGACCTCTCCCAGGTGCAGCTATCCCGCATCGAGTCCGGCCCGCCGATCAAGGACCTGGACCGGCTGATGATGTGGGCGCGCACCTTGCGCATCCCCGCTCATCTGCTGTGGTTCCAGCTCCCCGAGCAGCGCCCCGCACCTGTAGCGGCGGCCCCGACGCCGCCGGTACCCGCGGGGCCGGACCTGCCGGCGCTGCTGGGCAGCCTGACGGCTGGGCGCCTCCCGTTGGCCGCCGGCGAGACCCGTAGCCCCACCATCGGCATTTCCGCCTTCGAGGGCATGACTACGGGCCAGAGCGCCGAACTGCTGCTGCAATTGTTCTTGCAGCTTGACGACGAGTTGGGCGGCGACAGCCTGTATCTGCCCCTATCCCGGTACGTGGCCCGGATGGCCGTGAYGGTGGAGCAGGACCCCGGTGATGGTTTGCTCGCTTTCGGCCAGCTCGCCCAGATGACGGGGTGGCTGGCGCTGGACGCTGACCACCACGCCCAGGCCCGCCGCTACTTCACCACCACCATCTACGTGGCCCATGAGAGCGACGAACCGGGCCTGGCCGCCAGCGCCCTGGGTTATATGAGCCTTCAGGAGACCTACCGGGGGCGGCGGGGGCCGGCGCTGTCGCTAGCGCAAACCGCGCTCGCCTCCGGGACGGYCGGGCTTACGCCGCTGACCAAGACGATGTTGGGTACCCGCCTGGCTCGGGCCCAGGCCGGCGTTGGCGACCAGGACGGCTGCCGCCGCACCTTGGACGCCGCCCGTACCGACTTCGAGGCCGCCGGCCACCGGGACGAGCCCATGTGGGTGTCCTACGTCGACGAGGTAGAGGTAGCCGCCCAGGAAGGCGCCTGCCTGCTGGAACTGGGCCAAACCGGCGAGGCCGCCTCGGCGCTGACGCAGGCCATTGGCCTGCTTACCCAGCGCACACCCCACCGCATCCGGGACCAGGTGCATTACCTGTCCCGGCTGGCGAAGTGCCACTTGAAGGCGGGCGACGTTGAGCAGGCCTGCCAGACGGCGGCCGATGCCCTCTCCCTGAGCGAAGCCATCGGCTCGACGCGGGTAGCTCTGCGCCTGAAAGAATTTGCGGACGGGCTTGAGCCCTTCGGCACCGTGCCCGCGGCGCGGGACTTCGGCGAGCGGTTCCGCCTGGCGACCGCTGGCCCCGGCAGTTAGCCCACGAGGCCGAAGACGGCCGCTTGGAGGGCGCGGGGCCGGGTGAGGTCCGGCAAAACGGCTTCGGCCCCAGCGGCCTCGAGGTCCGCCACGGTGCTGCCGCCGGTGGCAACGCCCACCGCCCGCACACCAGCATCGTGGGCGCCCTTGACATCGTGCGGCGTATCCCCGATCACCACCACCCTGGGYCGGGGGAAGCTCACCTGGTGGGCGGCCTCGGCCCGCTTAACCGCCAGCCGGACCAACACGGCCCGGTCKCTGTCGTCGTCGCCGTAGCCGCCCACGGCCAGGTCTAGATGCTCCGTGAGCCCGAAGGCGGCCAGCTTGACTTCGGCGATGGAGTGCAGGTTGCCCGTCACGACAGATTGCACAACACCATCGGCAACGAGAGCCGCGATGGCCTCCCCAGCACCGGGCAGGCTGCGGCCGGCGCCCCGCATCCGGTCCTGGAGCTGCCGGGCCGCCTCGCCCAGGGCGTCGTAGAAGGCCGGTAGCAGCGGCTCCGGCTCGGTGATCCCGCCGAGTTGGAGCGTCTCGATAATGATCGCCCGCTCCGTGCGGCCGGTCATGTCGGCCAGCTGTTCCATGGGGCTGCCCGTTACCAGCTGGTAGGCGCGGGCGTAGATGTCCCGGCTGACGCCCTTGATCTCTAGCAGGGTGTGGTCGACGTCCCAAAGGATGAGGGCCGGTGCGGTCACCCGGTCATGATCCCACATCGAAGGAACGGCGGGTGGTGACCGCCGGCTCCCGTCCGGTGGACTTTTGGCCGCTACACTCTCGATCACGTTGATACCCAGGCGGCATCCCACGGGAGCGATCACATGCCGGAGCTGGCCGCGCCTTACTGCGAGTGCGGCACCCGGCTGGCCGCCGACAACGCCGGCCCCCGCTGCACCGGATGCCTGGGGCGAGTCCGCCGGGAAGCCGAAGGCCCGCCGGCGCTTCCGGATCACTTCTGGCAGACCGATCAGCTCCGCGACGCCTTCGCGGCCCAGCACATCGGCCTGATCTCCGTGGYCTACCGCCAAAGCCCGTACCACCGCCGGCCCATCAGCCAGGAGCGGCTTGGTGGGTGGCTCAATTTGACCCAGGCCCAGGTGAGCCGGATCGAGAGTGGCCCGCCCATCCGGGACTTGGACCGCCTGACGCACTGGGCCAGGACACTTCGGCTGCCGCCTGCCCTGCTTTGGTTCGACCTTCCCGGGCAACCGCGGGTACCCCTGGCGGCGTCTTCCACGCCGGCCTGGATGGGTGGACCGGGTTACGGCTCCATCGCTGCCACCGTCGAGGGTGGAGCCCTGGAGACGATCCGCGCCGCCGCCCTGGCCTTCCGGGCTGCCGACCGCCAGCTCGGGGGCGGGCGGCTGTACCCAATGGTAGTGCGGTTCATCCAGACCGAAGTTGCTCCGCAGCTGGTGGGCCACCAGCACCCGCCGTCGGCGGTATTTTCGGCGGCCTCGTCGCTGACGGACATGGCCGGCTGGCTGGCCTACGACGACGAGCGGGGCGACCTCGCGGGGCAGCACTTCGTGCAGGCCTTCGGCCTTGCCACCGCCGCCGGCGACCAAGCCCTGAGTGCCCAAGCCCTCGTGAGCCAGAGTCACCTAGCCTTGGAGGATGACCGTCCCCGCGACGCCGTCCGGCTGGCCGAGGCTGGCCTTGCCCTGGTGCCGGATGATCCGGGCTGCGGCGCATTGCGTACCCGGCTTCATGCCATGAAGGCCAGGGGCAGCGCCTTGGCCGGAGCACCGGCCGACTGCTTGACCGCCCTCCGGGCCTCCGTACTGGAACTGTCACGTGCCGCCACCGGTGGCCACGAGTGGCTGAGCCCATTCGACGAAGCAGCGCTGGCCGCTGAGGCCGCCATTTGCTTGCGGGATCTTCGTGACCTTGCCGGAGCCGAGCGCCAGGTTGCCCGCGTGCTGGAGCTTCGAGGCCCCGACCGGGTTCGTAGCCGGGCCTTCGGGAACCTGACCTTGGCCACGGTGCGTCTTGGGGCCGGCGACCTTGAGGGGGCGTGTGAAGCCGGCGGCCAGGTGCTCGACGTGACGCCGCATCTGGCATCCGATCGCGTCGTCGGCCAGCTTCGGGCCCTTGGCCACCGGCTTGAACCTCACGGAGCTGTTGGGCCCGTAGCCAATTTTCTTGGGCGGATGACCACGACGTTGCCACGACCCCGGCCGGCTGAGGCTTCATGAACATCGAACAGGAGTGGGAGGCCAGCTACGCCGGCCGCGATGCCGCCGAGTTCGCCCACCTGGCCGAAGGCAACGCCCGCCAGGCCCGCAAGCGGGTATCGGCTGATGCTCTGATCCGCGACGAAGCCGGCCGCCTCCTGCTGGTTGATCCGACATACAAGCCGGATTGGGATCTACCGGGCGGGATGGCTGAAGCCAACGAGCCGCCGCGGGACGCCCTGCGGCGCGAGCTGAAGGAAGAACTCGGTCTTGATCCGCAGGTGGGTGACCTGCTGTGCGTGGACTGGGTTTCACCGCATGGGCCGTGGGATGACCTGCTGGCCTTCGTCTTCGACGGCGGCGCCCTCACCCAGCAGCAAGCGCAGGGGCTGCGCTCCGTGGACCCGGAGCTGGCGGCCGTCCGCTTCTGCTCCCCGGAGGAGGCGGCCCAGCTACTCCGGCCGTATGTATGGCGGCGGGTACACGTAGCACTCGCCGTGCTGGGCGGAGGAGGTGTCCGCTACCTCCAGGACGGCCATAGTTGACCGTCCTGGCGCTGCTGGGACGGTCGTTCAACAGAAGTACAGGCACTTTGCACCAGCCTGCCGCCCTCGACAACTCCGCGCGAGCCTGGGCGGTGGAGCTGGCCCGCGCAGCCTGGCGCATGTTCGTCGTCGTCTGCCTGGCCATCGAGGTCACGCATTGCGTCCTGAGTGGTCGCAAGCGGCCCCGGCACCGCCGCTTGCCGAGCATCCGGCCGCCCTGAAGCGGCGCAAATGAAAAAGCGGCTGCCCGCTGGAACGGGAGCCGCAATAAGCACTAACGGAAAAACTCACTCTTAGCTTACCGGGCATCCGGATGTCGGTCAATGCCTTTCGTCACCCTACCCCTCCCCTTACAAGTCAAAGGGGTCGCGGCCGGTGCTCGGCTAAGAGGGACAGTAAACAAGGAACTCCGCCATGAGCGCCTTCATGGTATCTAATACACACATTGACGCCCTCCTCACAGCTGGTCTCCATTTCGGCACGCAACTTCCCTTGTCCTGGTATGACACCAAAGAGAAACCCGCTGAGGGCTACCAGCGAGGAGCACCCTGGGGGCCAGGGACGGCCGAGTGGTAAAACAACACCGCCGTACCTTGACGCCAGAGAGTGTCCATTCACGGGTGTGCCGGGGTAGCCCGCTGACCTTGGGGTTTGTGTTGCGGGGACGTGCTGTGGCCGTTGCTTGATCCTGGTGGCTGGGCGTGGATGATCAGGGTTGTGGCTGAGCTGTCCGCGTCGTCGTGGGAGTCGCGTCTCGCGGCTGCCGAGGCGCGGATCGAGGAACTCGCCGTCGGGCAGGCCGCGTCGGTGGCGGCGAACGAGCGGTTGGTGTCGGTCAACGAGCGGCTGCGTCGGGTCGTGGAGGACTCGGCCGCGCGGCATGAGGTGGAGCTTGGCGCGGTGCGCGCCGAGCGGGACCGGGCCGTGCGGCGGGTCGAGGAGCTTGAGCTCGAGTTCGCCGAGCTGCGCCGGCGGTTGTCGATGGACAGTACGAACTCCTCGGTGCCGCCGTCGAAGGATCCGGTCGGGGCGCGGGAGAAGCGGAAGGCCGAGCGGCGGGCGTCCTCGGAGCGGGTCCGGTCGAAGGACAGGAAGCCGGGTGGGCAGCCGGGCCATCCGGGGGCGGGGCTGGCCCGGGAGGAGACGCCGGACCGGTCGTTATCGGCGGACCCGCCGTCGGAATGCTCGTCCTGCGCGGCGGATCTGTCCGGCGCGGGGGTGCTGGCGGACGAGTGGGCGCAGGTCTGGGACCTGCTCGAACCGGTGCTGGAGAAGGTCGAGTGGGCGCTGCCGCGGCGGCGCTGCGCGTGCTGCGCGAAGGTCACCACCGCCGTGGTTCCGGGGGTGCGGCACGCGGCGGCGGGCGGCGTGTCCTACGGGCCGCGGCTGAACGCGGCGGCGGTGCTGCTCGCCTCCGAGGGCAACGTGCCGGTCGAGCGGGCCGCGATGGTCATCCACGCGCTGCTCGGGGTGCCGGTCTCGTCCGGGTTCGTCGCCCGCGCGAACGAGCGGCTCGCGCAGGATCTTCAGGCTGCCGGGTTCGACGAGGCGATGAAGGCGGCGCTGCGGGCCGAACCGGTGCTCTGCGGGGACGAGTCGCCCGTCAACGTGCTGCGCAAGGATCGTGACGAGGTCACCGGCACCGCCCTGTCGGGCACCCCGCACCTGCTGGTGGTGCGCACCCCGGCGCCCGGGCTGGTCTGGTATGCGGCGATCAGCTCCCGCTCGTCCGGGGCGATCGACGCCACCGGCGTCCTCACCGGCTGGCACGGCTACCTGACCCGCGACGACTACGCCGGCTGGCACCAGTACGACCCCACGCTCGCCGGCGTGCAGTTGTGCTGTGCCCATCTCATCAGGGCGTTGCGTGCGGTGCTGATCCTCGCGCCGAAGGTCCAGAAGTGGGCGGGCCGGCTCATCGACCTGCTCCGCGAGGCCAACGGCCTGGTCGTCGCCGCCCGCGCCGCCGGGAACAGCCGCCTCGGCCAGGCCGCGATCGACGCGCTGCGGGCCCGCTACGACGCCGACGTCCGGATCGGCGAGCTGACGAACATGTCCCGCCCCTGGGCCGACGAGAAGAACCATCCCGGCCTGGTCCTGGCCCGCCGGCTCGCCGCGAAGGCAGACCAGGTCTGGCTCTTMACCACCGACTTCAAGATCCCATGGACGAACAACCCCAGCGAGCAGGCCATACGCCTCCCGAAACGCCACCAGGCCGTCTCGGGCTACTGGCACACCCCCACCATGGCCGCCTACCTACGCGTGCGCTCCTACCTCGTCTCCGCCCGCGACCACGGCCTGACCGCCGTCGACGCCATCCGCCTCGCCCTCGCCGGTACGCCCTGGATGCCAGCCAGGCGCGCGGCCAGCCCCACACACRCTCTCGCCACCTAAACCAACATCAACACGGGGCTGCTCAAGCCGTCACCCGTGAATGGACACTTGACTGGGGGCGGGGTCAAACGGTCGTAGCGACGCCTCGATAGGATGATCGTGATGGCGTCGAGGCTGCGGGCAGCCAGGTGCACCAGCGCGGTCCGCTTGATCTGTGACCACACCCCTCCGCCGGGTTCAGCTCGGGGGCATAGGCCGGCAACGCCACCACGCTCACCCCATCGGCGTGTTCCTGGAGAAACGCGGCCATCTCCGCCTGGCGGTGGATGTTCACCCCGTCCCAGACCAGGATCATCCGGCCCCCGGGAAGCTGGGCGTGCGCGGCGGCCAGCAGATCCCGGCAGYCCTGCCAGCCGATGCCTTTCCGGCCGCTGCCACCACGCCAGGTCCGGGCCCGGTAGAGCAGCCCTGGGCCGCCACCCGGGGCGGTAGCAGACCATCGGCGACCACACTCACCCGTCCGGACCCGCCCGGCCGGGTACCCGCACCACCGGTGTTCGCCCACGTCGACCCCAGGTCCGTGCCCGTGGCGGCCTGCGGCTCTGTCCTGTCTCGCCGAGGAAACCCGGCCCAGGCCGCTTGCTCCAGACAGTGCGGGGGTGTGGTTTGTTGCCTGTCACGCAGCGGGCGTGTCGGTGCCGCGCAGGATGTAGAGATCGTCGCCGAAGACGGCGGTGATCTGGATCTGGCCGCCGAGGGCCTGGACGTAGCGGGCGATGACGTCGACGGTGGAGACGTCGCCGCGTTCGATCTGGGAGACCCGGCTCTTGCTGACACCCATGTGCTCGGCGACCTCGGTCTGGGTCAGGCCGAGGAGCCTGCGGCGTTCAGCGAGGCGGTGGCCGTCGATGTAGGCCTGGTTGCGCCTGCGGGCCTCGGTCAGGGTCTCCTCGGCGTCGGCGATCAGATCGGCGCGGACGTCGTTCCACCGGGGGAATCTGGTCATGAGCTGCCCTCCTCGGCTTCCCGTTCCTTCATGTACTCGGCGTACAGCGTCTCCGCGCGTGGGATCGCCGTGCGGTACCAGCCGGACCAGTCGCCCGACTTGTCCCCACCGATCAGCAGGATGGCGCAGCGCCAGGGATCGAAGACGAACAGGACGCGGATCTCCGAGGTGCCCGCGGAAGCTGGCCGGAGCTCCTTGAGATTGTGGATCTCCGAGCCGACCAGGCGGTCGACCAGTGGTCGRCCCAGGCTTGGCCCGGCATCGGCCAGYCGATCGATCGCGTCGACGACGAGCGCCCTGGACCTCGGATCGAGCTCGTTGACCCAGGCCAGGAACTCGTTCGTCACGCGGACTTCCCATTCGTCCACAGACAGAGTTTAGCAAATTCTCGACCTCGGACGTGGGAGCGGCGGCGCCGGGCTCGCTGTCTTCTACGTGGCCGGCCGTGGTGTCTCGACCTCGCGGACACGTAGCGTGGYCACGTCGCGTACCCGAGTTTCGGTGAAATCTGCGAGCAGATCTACTATCCCGTGCTTGAGGCAACCGTAGGCCGGCCGTACGCGCGGCAACAGCGRCACCACCGGCGCGATCCGCGGCGGTGGTGTCACCACGGGGCTGAAGTGGAAGCGCCGGCGTGAGCCGCTGTCGATCGTCGGCGAAGTGGACGCCGCGGTACGCGAGGCGTGCTGGGAACTCGGCGCTATCGTTGCCGCCAGTCTGGCAGACGGCTTGAGCGCCGCCCCCGTTGGCCGTGTGGATCGGGAGCTAGCTGTGCGGCGCCGTCTGGGATGTCGGTGTTCGCCGGTACGGTGCCGCCATGTCGAGTCCGCCTTCGCCGCATGACGCGGTGTTCCGCCGGGTCCTCGGTGTGCCGTCGAACGCGGCGTCGCAGCTGCGCGCGACGCTGCCGGCGGCTCTTGTGGCCCGCCTCGACCTCGACCGGCTGGCGATTGTCCCCGGTAGCCTGGTCGACGCCACGCTGCGGTGGYGGCACACCGACCTGCTCTTCACCGCTCCGCTTGACGGCCATGAGGCGTTCATCTACGTCCTCGTCGAGCACCAGAGCAGCAGCGACCCGCTTATGGCGTTCCGGATGCTGCGTTACGTCGTGCGTGTTTGGGACCGCTACCTGGCAGACCATCACAAAGCGGCCCGGCTGCCAGCGGTGGTCCCGCTGGTCGTGCACCACAACGAGCACGCGTGGGTCGCCCCGACTCAGGTGCTCGACCTGGTCGACCTGGCTCCGGACCTCGCCGGCGCCTGGCGGGAGCATCTGCCCCGGTTCCRGTTCCTGCTCGATGACCTGGTTCGCGTTGACGAGCGGGAGCTGCGGGAGCGTCCGCTGACGCACTCGGTGCGGCTCACTCTGCTCCTCCTCAAGATCGTCCCTGGTAACCCCCGGCTCGCCCAGGACCTGCGACCGTGGGTCGACGAACTGCGCGCGGTCCTCGACGGCCCGGATGGCAGGGAGGAGTTCGCCACTTTGCTGCGTTACATTGAGCTGGTCGGAGAAGCGGACGCCCGCGACGAGTTGCATGACCTGATCGCCGGCCTTGGACCTGAGGCGGAGGATGCCTACATGACCATCGCAGAGATGCTCCGTGCCGAGGGTCGTGTCGAGGGCCGCGTCGAGGGTCGTGTCGAGTCGCTCCTCCAGCTGTTGACCCTCAAGTTCGGTCCGCTTCCCGAGGCCGCGCTCGCCGCCGTGCACGACGCCTCCGCCGGCCAGCTCCAGACCTGGACCGCTCGCGTCCTGACCGCCGACACGCTCGACCAGCTTTTCCTCTGACCAGCTGCAACGCCGCGGTAGCTCTCTTCGCGCGGGTTGCCTGTCAGCACGAGCACGCGTCCTGACGTGCCTTCAGCCCGGCCGCGGCGATGTTGGCCGGGTCGCCGCGGGGGATCGCGTCGGTGACCACGCGCACCAGGCGCACCCCCACCCATATGCACTTACTGGCCTTCCCGGACATGGATGATCCGTTCGGGTCCCCCGCTCCGACCGTGGTAGCCGTACCCCCCCTGTTGCGGAGATCATCCGGGCGCTCACCGCGACGGACCTGACAGCCGTCCCGCTGCGCTCGTTGCGGCAGGTGACCGAGCTACGGCTCGGCCTRCCCCAACCACGCGACGACCGCGTCGCCGCGCTCACAGCGGCGCTGGCCGGTGATCCCGCCGATCCGCGGACTCGGGCCGAGTTCGGCGCCACCGTCGGGGCGAGTGAACGTACAGTGAACGTACCTTGAGCCGCCTGTTCCGTTGCCAGACCGGGATGACCTTCCCGCAGACCGTGCTCAGGTCCCCCAAACTCACCGGTCGACGGATCGCCGTCACCTTGGTATGTCGATTTATCCTGTATCGTCCCCAATGGCATCATGAGCGGGGTGCCCCGGGGGACCGGGGAGAATCGGGAAGCCGGTGAAAGTCCGGCACGGGCCCGCCGCGGTAACCGGGAAGTCGCCGTCCATGCGCGTCGCGCAGCCACTGGGCCCTCGGGTCCGGGAAGGCGGACGGCCGGCGTTGATCCGGAAGTCCGAAGACCGGCCCCGCATCGACGTCGCCCGTCGTCGTGCGGGCGGCCGGACAGCGGGAGYCTGCCATGCCCACCGACAGCCACCCTACGAACCTCCGCCCCACGGACCTCTACGATGTCCTGCACCGGCGGCGCGACGTACGCGGCCAGTTCACCGGCGCGCCGATCCCCGCCGACGTGCTCGACCGGGTGCTCGGGGCGGCTCACGCCGCGCCGAGCGTCGGCCTCAGCCAGCCCTGGGACTTCATCCTCGTCACCGACGAGCGGTCCCGGCGGGCCTTCCACACCCATGTGCACCGCGAGCGCGCCGTCTTCGCCGGGGCCCTGGCCGGTGAGCGTGCAGCCCGGTTCGCCCGGATCAGGATCGACGGCATCCTGGAGTCGTCGTTGTCGCTGGTCGTGACCTACGATCCGCACCGCGGCGGGCCGGCGGTGCTGGGGCGGCACGCCATTGCCGACGCCGRCTTGTACTCGGTGTGCCTGGCGATCGAGAACCTGTGGCTCGCCGCAACCGCCGAGGGCCTCGGGGTGGGCTGKGTGTCGTTCTACCGGGAGCCGTTCGTTCGTGATCTGCTCGCCATCCCCGCCGACATCCGGCCCGTGGCGTGGCTCTGCCTCGGGCCGGTAACCCATCTTGAGCACGTTCCCGACCTCGAACGCCATGGCTGGGCCCGGCGGCGTCCCCTCGCCGACGCCGTCCACGCCGAGCGCTGGGGCGCGATGCCGTTCGGGGGCGCGATGCCGTCCGGGGGCGCGATGCCGTCCGGGGGCGCGATGCCGTCCGGGGACGAGTGGCCGTCCGGGGACGGTGCTCCCGCTGATCCTGGAATCGAGGGGCCAGCGGGTGTCCAACACTTGTTGGACTTCAGGTATGACTGTGGTGAGCATGCGGGATCTCAGCCACGCCGTGGGTACCTGGGTTGACCGTGCGCACGCGGGAGAATCGATCGTCATCACTCGCAACGGACGACCGTGGGCGAGGCTGGTGCCCGAACTGACGCAGACGGGCAGTGACTACCTGGACCAACTCGTTGCCGAGGGGCGCGTTACCGTCCCCACCGCGAGCCTGGCTGATCTCCCTGAACCGACGTCTACGGGCAGCTGGGACGGCCGTGACTCCGTGGACGTGGTGGCGGAGCTACGCGGGGAATCTTCTTGAATTATCTGGACTCCAGCGCATTGATGAAGTTGACCCATCCGGAGCGTGGGACGCGTGCGCTGCGCTCCTGGCTTGCCGTCCGGCCAGGCGTCGCGGTGTCGTCCGCGCTTGTGATGCTCGAAGTGACCCGAGCGTTGCGCCGCAGCGACCCCGCCGCTCTTCCCCGTATCCCCGACGTCCTGTCGCGGATCACGCTCGTGCCCATCGACCAACCGATCATGGTCTCCGCCGCGGCCTTGACGGATCCGTTGCTGCGTTCGCTGGATGCCCTGCATCTCGCGACGGCGCTCCGGCTCGATGCGCCGTCACTGGTCTTCGTCAGCTACGACAAGCGCCTGTCGACCGCCGCCGCCCAGGAAGGCCTGACCGTTGCTGTGCCCGCCTGAGCCACCGGGCGCATGCCGAGCCTGGCTGGTTTCTTCGCCCGAGCCGGTGGCCGGCGTTGGGAGCGGACCATGCCTGAGGAAGGGTGGACCATGCCTGAGCAAAACGTGGCGTCCGAGCAAAATATGGCGTCGGTGCTGCCCCGGTCCTTGGGTACTTCCTCGGATTCGCGCCGAGGATGGTGAGCCGGGCACCCCCGTTCGGCCCCACGTTTCCGTTCAGGTCGTGTTGAGCATTCCCGAAACCTGTGGCCAGGCTAGGCTCGTCCCACGTGAACGGCGTTCCCGAGCCACTGAACTAGCCGCTGAAAGGATCCTCATGCGACGGCGTCTGTCGATCACCCTGGCCGGCCTCGGCTTGYTCACCGCGTTGTTCGCCGCTGCGGCCTCGGCGGTGGCACCGGCGGCTCCGAGCGCCACGAGGGTCGTCGCGGAGCCGGTCGCGTTCACGACCTGGAACGAGAAGCAGCCACCGGCGGCCGTCACCTACGACCGGCATCTCGTTCCGGTCGGCGCCGGGGCGGTCGTACTGGCGGCCGGCGGACCTCGTACCGTGGTGGGCTTGGTGGTTCAGGGGCTGCTGCCCGGCCACAGGTACGGGGCGCATGTTCATCAGAAGGCGTGCGGCGCGACGGGTACGGCGGCCGGGCCGCATTACCAGAACGTGCCGGACCCGGTACAACCCTCTGTCGATCCGGCGTACGCCAATCCACACAACGAGGTCTGGCTGGATTTCAGTACGGACGCCGACGGCAACGGCCAGGCGTTCGCCGTCGTCGACTGGAACTTCCGAGCCGGCGGTGCCAGGGCCGTCGTGCTCCACGAGCACGGGACGAGTGGCATGCCCGGCGAAGCCGGATCCGCCGGTCCGCGGGCGGCCTGCATCACCGTTCCGTTCTCCTAAATTTTTCCTAGATCCGATCGCTTCGCTATCTTGTGGCGAAGCCGAAGGCGGCGGTCGCGTAGCCGGTTTGCCACAGTCAGAGTCTCCGGTGCGTGGTGGATGAGCACCAGGACGCCGGACGGTGGCGTGACGCGGCCGTGYGGCGGGTTCAGCAGGGCGGTGCGGTCGTCGCGCCCCCGACTGGGGCGCCCGTCGGGCAGCTTGTCGCCGTGGTCGAGGCGCCCGGGCTCGGCGACGGGGTCGGCGCGACCGTCGGGGAGGCGCCCGTCGGCTGCGATGGCCGGCTCGTAGGCGTGGCGCTCGGCTGCGCGCTCGCCGTGGTGGGTACCGGTGTCGCAGTGCCCGGGTCCGTCGGTGTCATCGGCTGTTCGTCGCCGACCGGGGGTGGGCTGGCCGGGCCGGGCCGAGCCGGGCCGGGCCGGGTGCCCGGCGTCCACAGCGGAGCACCGGCCGGCGGCTGGTTCGCGGGGCCGCCGGGGGCCGCCGGGCCGAACGACGGGGCGGGGGCGGCCGGTTCCACCTGGGGATCGGAGCCGCCGGCCCCGATGAGCGCGGCGACGAGCCCGACGAGCCCGACGATTCCAGCGAGCAGGACGACCGGCAGCGCTCCGTGCGCGCCCGGTGCCTGCCGCCGCCAGGACGCCGGGAGCCGGCCGAGCAGCATGCCGAGGAGCCCGCCGTCCGCCGGGTGTCGCGGCGGACCGGCTGCGCCGCCGTCGGCGGGATCCTGCACCGAGCCGTCCGCGCCCCGGCGGGGCACCGGGACGGTGCGCCACGACTGGTCGTCGCCCGGCGGTGGCGTCGGCCGGTTGGCCAGGGGATGGGTCGGCTGATCGGGCCGGTCAGGGTCCAGCGGCGCGCCGTTGCTGTTGCTGCCGTTGCCGGGTCCCGCGCTCAGCGGCGGGCGGGCCTGCCAGGGGGTGAGGGCCAACGCCGCAGCCCGGTCGGCGTCGGCCGGGGTGCGGACCGCGGAGTCCGAGACCAGGCTGCGGACCAGTTCGGCGGCGCTCGGGCGCTCCTCCGGCCGACGCCCGAGCGCCGCGCGCACCAGCGGGGCGAGCTTCACCGGCACGCCGGCGATGTCGGGTGGTCGGTCCTCGCGCATCCTGGTCAGCACGTCGGACTGCTCGGAGGCGAACGGCGGATGTCCCGTCGCCGCGTACGTCACGCAGGCGCCCCAGGCGAACACGTCGGCGGGGGGCCCGGCCCGTTCCCCGCGCAGCTGCTCGGGCGCCATCCAGGCCAGCGTGCCAATGAGAATCCCGGTGCGGGTGTGGCTGGGGATCCCCGAGGCCCGCGCGATGCCGAAGTCGATGACCTTCGRGCCGTCCCAGGCCAGCAGGATGTTCGAGGGCTTGAGGTCGCGGTGCACCACTCCGGCGGCATGGATGGYGATCAGCGCGTCGGCGAGTCCCACGCTGAAGCCGTGCAGCAGCCGTTCCTCCAGCCGGCCGTGGCGCAGCACCGCGTCGGCGAGGCTGGTGCCCTCCACGTATTCGGTCGCCAGCCACGGCGACGTGGCCTCGGGATCGGCGTCGAGTACCGCCGCGACCGCCCGGCCGTGCACCCGGCGGGCGGCGGCCACCTCGCGGCGGAACCGTTCCCGGAATTCGGGGTCGTCGGCGAACCGGGCGTCGGGAACCTTCACCGCGGCGGCCCGGCCGTCGGCGTTGAAACCGAGGTACACGGTGCCCATGCCGCCAGCRCCGATCCGGTTGTGGATCGTGAACGGGCCGACGTGGCGCGGGTCGTCGTCAACAAGCGGGGTCAGCATCGTGCCGCCTGTCCTGATCGCCGCGTTCGGTTCCGCGTTCGGCCGTGAGACTCGGAATGCCGGGGCTCACCCGAAAGCTCACTCCTTCGTCGGCGGTGGGCACGGGCCGAGGCCCGATGGCCGCCGGCCCGCGCCGCACCGGTGTCCGTGGGTCGACGGCATTCACAGCGTCATTCACAGCGTCCACGGCATCCGCGACGTCCACGGCCCCGCGAGACCCCTAACCCTGAACCGTAATGCTTCCAGCGCAGCGATGTGCGGCTGGGCGCGGAGGCGGGCGCCTCGGGTCCGCCACCCGCCACCGCCATCCGCCACCCGCCATCCGGTACCGCCCGCCGCCACCCGGACCCCGGCGGACGGCCCTACCGTCGGCTGCCGGAGACATTCGGGTCGCTCGGCGGAATCTTGTCCAGGGTGGAGAAGATTGTGCCAGTCCAGCGGAAGCGGACGTCGGCGTGGCCCGACGGGGCATCGACCGGGTCCCGCGGGTCGTAGGTGGCATAGCGCAGCACGACCTCATGATCGTTGCGCTGGCGCTGGAGGGTGATGCGCGCGCTGGGTGCCTTCGTGTCCGTGCCACGGTACTCACCGTCGGCGAAGACGAAGGCGAGCTGCCGGGGGGTGTCCCCGGCCGGCTGGCCGGTGCCGATCACTACGTTCAGTCGCCGGTCGGCCGCGTAGGTGCTCATGTCCGGCTCATAGCCCTTCCGGCGCACCGTGGCGGCGGCGTCGGCGGCGGACAGCGTCGCCACCGTGGTCGCCACCGTGGTCGCCACCGGTGTCGGGCTCGCTGACGCCGACGCCCGCGCCCGCGCCGATGCGGGCCCGGTTGTGGCGGGCGGCGCGGCGGCCTGCAACGGACCCGTCGTCCCGGCGGCCTGCAACGGACCCGTCGTCCCGGCGGCCGTCCCCGCCGTCGCCAGCGGGTCTGGCGTCGACCCCGTGATGGTGGGCGTGTCGTCGCTACGGTTGAGCACCAGGGCCGCCGCGAGGCCCCCGCTGAGCAGCACCGCGAGCAGCGCGGCCACCGCCACGACGGCTCCACGCCGCCCGCCGCCCCCGCTCCCGCCTCTGCCCGACCCGACGCGCCACCCGTCGTCCTCCCAGCCGTCAGCGCCGTGGCTCACGGTCGGCGGGGCGGACGCGCGGTGGTGGGCGGACGCGCGGTGGTGGGCGGGATCGGGACCGTAGCCGGCGTCGCGGTACCCCCCGTGGGGACCCTCGCCGTCCGGCGGGGTCGGCGGCAACGACCACCAGCGGGCCAGCGCCGTCTCGCTGGCCCGGTCCGATTCGGCGGGGGAGCGGACGTCGTGGCCGACCAGTCGGGCGAGCAGCTCGGTGGCGGCGGGGCGGCGCGCCGGCTCCTTGTCCAGGGCCGCCCGCACGACGCCGACCAGGGACGCGGGCAACCCGTCGAGGTTGGGCTCCGCGGTGAGGATCTGCAGGCCGATCGCCTCCGCCCGTTCGCCCCGGAAGGGGGGCCGGCCGGCGGCGGCGAAGGTGACGCAGGCCCCCCAGGCGAAGATGTCGGCCGCGGGTCCGGCCCGCTCGCCGCGCAGCTGCTCGGGCGCCATCCAGACCAGGGTGCCGATCAGCATTCCCGTCCGGGTGTGGCTCGTGTTGTCCCCGGCGCGGGCGATGCCGAAGTCGATGACCTTCGGGCCGTCCCAGGTGAGCAGGATGTTCGCCGGTTTGAGGTCGCGGTGCACCACCCCGGCGGCATGGATCGCGACCAGGGCGTCGGCCAGACCGACGGCGAGTCCCTGGACCAGTCGATCGTCGAGCTGGCCGCGGGTGGCGACCGCGTCCGCCAGGTTCCTGCCCTCGACGTACTCCGTGGCCATCCACGGCCGTTGCCCGGTCAGGTCGGCGTCGAGCACAGCGGCGACGGCGCTGCCCCTGACCCGGCGGGCCGCGTCGACCTCGTGCCGGAAACGGGACCGGAACTCGGGATCGTCGGCGAGTCCGGCCGACGGCACCTTCACGGCCGCAGGCCTGCCGTCGGTGCCGAAACCGAGGTAGACGACGCCCATCCCACCCGCGCCGATGCGGTTCGCCAGCCGGTAGGGGCCGATGCGTCGGGGATCGTCCGTGGTCAGGGGCGTCAGCACGCCGCTTGCCTTCTCTCCGTCGTCGGGTGTCGGGGTAGCCCGGGTGTCGGGGTGGCCCGGGTGTCGGGGTGGCCCGGGTGTCGGGGTGGCCCGGGTGTCGGGGTGGCCCGGGTGTCGGGGTGGCCCGGGTGTCGGGGTAGCCCGGGTGTCGGGGTGGCCCGGCGGTTCCGGCGCACCTCGCGACGGTGCGGGGTGGAGATGCGCCGATTGTCTCCCGTGCCGTCCCCTGCACTCATCTGACGGCGTTGCCTTCGCTCTGTGTCAAGTGTCCGCCACTTTATGTGTGCGGTGTGGTCGAYGCGCCGCTCGCGGTGTGGTTGACGCGTCGCCGCTACRCCCTGACGACCTTCGCGCGAAGATTTGTCCAATGCTTGGTATGGAACGAAAGAATTAGAGGTTGTAGCGTAATCTTGCAGGGATATTTTCGTAAGAAGATCGACGTCGCCGAGACGGCTCGTGGGATGGCGACGGGATCCGGATGAAAGTGGTCCGGGGGAGGAGAGCGGGATGGTCGTCCCCTTGCGGTCAGCCCAGCCCTTGCGGTCAGCCCAGGTGTCTGCGTCCGGTGCCCGGTCGGCGGACGCGATGCCGGCGGAGGGGCTAGCGGCGGACGCAGTGCTGAGCACGCTCGGTCGTCACGTCCTCGTCGACGGCTTCGACCTCGTCTGCGACCTGGCGATGAGCCGCGGCAGCGTGCTCGTCGACGCCCGTGATGGGCGGCGCTATCTCGACCTCTACAGCTTCTTCGCCTCGGCGCCGCTCGGGATCAACCCGCCGGACCTCGTCAACGACGCGGGCTTCGTCGCCCGGCTGGGCCGGGTGGCGGTCAACAAGCCGGCGAATCCGGACGTCGCCACCGTCGCCTACGCCGAGTTCGTGCGGACCTTCGCCCGGGTCCTCGGCGATCCGCAGTTGCCGCATCTGTTCTTCGTCGAGGGCGGGGCCCTGGCGGTGGAGAACGCGCTCAAGTGCGCCTTCGACTGGAAGAGYCGGCACAACGCGGCACACGGCCGTCCCGCGGCGCTCGGCCGTCGGGTTCTGCACCTGCGGAACGCCTTCCACGGACGCAGCGGCTACACCCTCTCGGTCACGAACACCGATCCGGTCAAGACCGAGCGTTTCCCCGTCTTCGACTGGCCGCGCATTGACTGCCCGGCGATGATGTTTCCCTGCGTGGGGCCGGCCCTCGACGCCGTGATTGCCGCGGAACGTGTCGCGCTCGGCCAGGCCGAGGCCGCCTTCGCCGCCCATCCCCACGACATCGCCTGCTTTCTGGCCGAACCGATCCAGAGCGAGGGCGGGGACAACCACCTGCGGGCCGAGTTCTTGGCCGCGATGGCCGCGCTCTGCCGGCGCCACGACGCGCTGTTCGTGCTCGACGAGGTGCAGACCGGTGTCGGCGCCACCGGCTCGGCGTGGGCCTACCAGCAGCTCGGCCTGCGCCCGGACGTCGTCGCGTTCGGTAAGAAGGTCCAGCTCGGCGGGGTGATGGCCGGCCGGCGGGTCGACGAGGTCGCCGACAACGTCTTCCGCGTGCCCGGGCGGATCAACTCCACCTGGGGTGGTGGCCTGGTGGACATGGTCCGCGCCACCCGCATCCTGGAGATTATCGAGGCACAGGGGCTCATGGCCCGGGCCGGCGAGCTCGGCGTGGGCATGCTTGCCGGGCTGACGGAGCTCGCGGCCCGCCACTCCCGGCTGCTGCGTAATCCCCGTGGGCGCGGTCTGCTCTGCGCGGTGGACCTGCCGGGCAGCGCCGTCCGGAACGAGGTGCTGCGGCGGCTGCGGGTGCGCGAGGGAGTCCTCGCGCTGCCCGCCGGGGAACGGGCCATCCGGTTCCGACCGGCGCTGACGGTGAGCGCCGAGCAGCTCGCCGCCGGGATCGCGGCCCTCGGCCGGGTCCTCGACGGACTGCCGGGTGGTGGATTGGACGGGCTGGGCGGATCCGATGGGCCGGGCGGATTAGATAGGCCGGATGGACCCGGTGGACCGGATGGGGGATCGTCATGACGCTGGTACGGCCACGGCGGGTTGGTGCGCTCATTGGCGGACGTCCGCGGGACGGACGTCCGCGGGACGGGTGCGCGCCGCCCGGCGCGGCCGAAGCGGAGCTCACCCCGGTCCGGACGGTGCCCTCGACCAACCCGGCCCGGCTCGACGACGTGGTCGCCGAGGTCGAGCTGGCCGGCCCGGAGACGATCCTTGCCGCCGCGGTGGCGGCCCGTGACGCCCAGCGCACCTGGGCAGACGTGCCGGCCCCGGTCCGGGGAAGCGTGATCGGCAATCTCGGCCGGCTCGTCGCGGACAACGCCGCCGCGCTCGCCCGGCTCGTCACCCGGGAGATCGGCAAACCGGCGGCCGAGGCTCGCGGCGAGGTCCAGGAGATCATCGACACCTGCGAGTTCTTCCGCGGCGAGGGACGCCGGCTTTACGGCGAGACCGTTCCCTCCGAGATGCCGGACAAGCAGCTGTTCACCTTCCGGGAGCCGGTCGGGGTGATGATGGTGATAACAGCGGGGAACTTCCCGGTGGCGGTGCCGTCCTGGTACATCGTGCCGGCCCTGCTCGCCGGCGACACCGTGGTCTGGAAGCCTGCCGAGTACGCGGCGGCCTGCGCGCAGGCCCTGGTCGAGCTGATGGCCGCCGCCGGGGTTCCCGCCGGCGCGGTGAACCTCGTGCCCGCCGACGGCGCGGCGACGTCGCTCGGGCTGGAGCGGGCGCTGGCGGCCGGCGTCGTCGACAAGGTCGGCTTCACCGGATCCACCGAGGTCGGCCGGTTCATCGGCGCCCTGTGCGGCCGGTACCTGCAGTCGCCGTGCCTGGAACTCGGCGGGAAGAACCCGATGGTCGTTGCGCCCGACGCCGATCTCGACGCCGCCGTCGAAGCGGCGGTGTTCGCCGGGTTCGGCACCGCCGGGCAGCGGTGCACCTCGCTGGGTACGGCGATCGTGCACGAGTCGGTGCACGCCGAGTTCGTGCGTCGGCTCGACGCCGCCGTGTCCGCGGCGGTCGTCGGCGATCCGACCCGGGACGTGCTGTACGGGCCGCTGCTCGACGCCCGGTTCGCGGCCGGGTTCGCCGACCATCTCGACCTGATCCGGGACCATCACCGGATCTTCGGGTCCACCGCGGTGGGACGGATCACGTCGGCCGGTTTCGGGACGTCGGCCGGTTCATCGACGCCGTTGACACCGGCAGGGCCGGGAAGGTGGCCGGGCGGACCGCGTCGCGGCTTCGTCGGCGATCCCGACTCCGGGCTGTACTACCACCCGGTGGTGCTCGACGGCGTGCGCCCGGACGACGAGGTGTTCCGCGAGGAGACGTTCGGTCCGATCATCGGCGTTACCACCTACCGCAGCCTCGACGAGGCCATCGACCTGGCGAACCTGCCCGGCTACGGGCTGTCGTCGTCGATCTACACCGGCGATGCGGCGAGCGCGTTCCGGTTCCGGCGGGGGGTGCGGGCCGGGATGGTCAGCGTCAACTCCTCGACGTCGGGCGCGGAGGCCCACCTGCCCTTCGGTGGCAACGGGCGGTCCGGTAACGGAAGCCGCCAGTCCGGTCGCTGGGTCCTCGACCAGGTCACCCGATGGCAGTCGATGAACTGGGACTACTCCGGCAGGTTGCAGAAGGCCCAACTCGACACGGCCGTGCCCCCGGCCGACCTGTCCTTCCGCCTGTCGGACCCGTGACGTTCCGACTGAGACGGGTGCCGTGCTGCCGTCTCGCCGTGCTGCCRTGCTGCCGTCTCGCCTCATGGACCCGATGGGGTTTTCTCGACGATGCGGAACAACGCGGCTGGTCACGGCGGATCGGGGCGTCCGGAGGTTCCGCCGTCCCGGTGCGTTGTCGCATCTCGCCGCATCCAGGACTGGGCCCCGGCGCCGGGCGCCGGTCCGCGCCATAGTCGGCGCATGCCAGACCTGGTGATGCAACCGATGCCCGGGATGCGGCCGACCCCCGGCACACGACGGGCCGGCCGCCGGGAATGGGCCGGTCTCGCCGTACTCGCCCTGCCCTGCCTGCTGCTGTCGATCGACGTGACCGTGCTGTACTTCGCCCTRCCGTTCATCACCGCACGCCTCGCCCCGAGCGGCGCCCAACTGCTCTGGATCGTCGACATCTACTCCTTCGTGCTCGCCGGCCTGCTGATCRCGATGGGGACGGTCGGCGACCGGATCGGGCGTCGCCGGCTCCTGCTCTACGGCGCGRCCGTGTTCGGAACCGCGTCGGTACTCGCCGCCTACGCCACCGGCCCGGTCATGCTGATCCTCGCCCGGGCGGCGATGGGCGCCGCCGGTGCCACCCTGATGCCGTCGACCCTCGGGCTCATCCGGGTCCTGTTCGTCGATCCGGACCAGAGGCGCGTCGCCGTCGCCATCTGGACGGCGAGCTTCTCCGGCGGTGTCGCGCTGGGACCGCTGCTCGGCGGCTTCCTGCTGGAGCACTTCTGGTGGGGTGCCGTCTTCCTGATCAATGTGCCGGTGATGCTCCTGCTGCTGGTGCTGGGTCTCGCGTTCCTGCCCGAGTTCCGGGATCCGCGTCCCGRCCGCTTCGACCTGACCAGCGCCGGGCTCTCCCTCGCCGCCGTCCTCAGCGCGGTCTACGGCATGAAGCGCATCGCCGAACACGGCTGGACCGCCGTTCCGATGACCGCCTTCGTCGTCGGTGTGATCCTGGGTGGCCTCCTTGTGGTCCGGCAGCGCCGGGTCGACCAACCGCTGATCGATCCGCGGTTGTTCGCGTCCCGTGCCGTGCGCACGGCGTTGGCCGTCAACGCCCTCGCCCTGTTCGCCCTCGTCGGGTTCAGCTTCTTCGCCACTCAGTACCTGCAGCTCGTGGCGGGCCTGACCCCGCTGGTCGCCGGACTGTGGACGATGTTGCCGGCGACCGCAATGATTATCTCTGTGCTGGCCGCCCCCCGGCTGCTGCGGCTGCTGCGGCTGGGCGGCGCGCTTGGCGCGGGGCTGGTCGTCACCGCGCTGGGATTCGGCATCGCCAGTCGGCTCGGCGTCTCCGGGGGTCTGCCGGTGCTGCTCGGCGCCTATGCCGTGCTGATCAGCGGGGTCGGTGTCGTCCTCACGATCTGCACCGACGTCGTGCTCGGCAACGCCCCACCCGAACGGGCGGGTTCGGCCTCCGCCCTGTCCGAGTCGGCCATCGAGTTCGGGGGCGCGCTCGGGGTCGCCGTTCTCGGCAGCATCGCCACCGCCGTCTACCGGAACGAGGTGCCGACGCGGRCACCGTCCGGCCTGCCCACGATCGCGGTCGACGCGGCGCGGGAGACCCTCGGCGGTGCGGTGGAGGTCGCCCACCGGCTCCCCGGCGGCCTCCACCCGGGTGGTCTTGGCGACATGCTGCTGCGGGTGGCACAGGAATGCTACGTCGACGCGATGTCGGTGACCGCCCTGATTGCCATGACGGTCATGGCGGTCACGGCCATCGCCGTCGTGGTGGTGCTGCGCCGGGACGCTGCGCCGTCGATGCCTGAATCGTCAACGGTCGGATCGTCAACGGCCGGATCGTTGACGGCCGGGGACGCGGTCGCCGGGCGGGCCGAGAGCGTCGGCACCGAAGGGTCCGACCGTACGGTGGCGGACTCCGCCGCTCCCGGGGCATAGGCGTCGCTTCCGATCGTAGACGCCGCTCCCGGGCGGGCTCCCGGGCGGCATAGCCGGGTCAGCCGGCCGTCGACTGGCTCGGTGCGGTCGTGGGCGTCGGTGCGGTCGTGGGCGTCGGTGCGGTCGTGGGCGTCGGTGCGGTCGTGGGCGTCGGTGCGGTCGACTGGCTCGGTGCGGTCGTGGGCGACTCGAAGCGGGGCCGCAGGGGCATGCCGGCGGTGCCGGCGTCCGGCCGGACCGCGAGGGTCTGGTGGATCTGGGTCCGCCCGCTCTCGAAGCTCAGCGCCGATCCGGCCATGTAGAGCCGCCAGACGCGGGCCCGACCCGCCCCGACCATGCCGACCGCGGCCGGCCAGTTCTTCTCCAGCAGGCGTACCCAGGCCCGCAGGGTCAGCGCGTAGTGCTCGCGCAGGGACTCGACGTGGCGCGCCTCGAAACCGGCCGCCTGCATCAGGGAGACCATGACCCCGATCTCGTGTAGTTCCCCGTCCGGGAAGACGTAGCGCTGGAGGAAGTCGCGTCCCCTCGGCAACGGGACCGGGCCGAGGCCGGGCCGGGCCCGGCGGGCCCCCGCGGGGTCGCCGGGAAACGAGATGCCGTGGTTGAGCAGGCGCCCCCCGGGGCGCAGCAGCCGGTACAACTGGTCGAAGTAAGTCGGGAGCATCGCCCGGCCGACGTGTTCCACCATGCCGATGGAACTGATCGCGTCGAAGGGGCCGTCCGGGATTTCCCGGTAGTCCTGCAGGCGGATCTCGATGACGTCGGCGAGGTCCGCCTCGGCGACGAGGCGGCGGGCCTGCGTGGCCTGTTCCACCGAGATGGTCACCCCCACGCCGCGGACCCCGTGGTGGCGGGCGGCGTGGATCAGCATGCTGCCCCAGCCGCAGCCGATGTCCAGCAACCGCTCGCCGGGACGCAGGCCCAGCTTGCGGCAGACCAGCTCGTGCTTGGCGTTCTGGGCGGCGTCCAGGCCGACCTGCTCCGATTCCCACACCCCGCAGGAATAGGTCATCGTCGGGCCGAGGATGAGGCGGTAGAACGCATTGGACACGTCGTAGTGATGGGATATCGCCGCCGCGTCCCGGTCCCGGGTGTGCTGCCGGCCGCGCAGCCGGGCCTCCTCGGGCGGCGGGGCCGGCATGCGCGGGCCGAGTTCGCGCAGCAGGGTCGCGGCGGCGCGGGCGGTCGCGCCGGTCAGCCGCGAGCCGGCACCGGCGATGCCTCGGCGCACCGCGAGGGCGGCGAAGATGTCCCCCTCGACGTCGATCTCCCCGGCGACGAAGGCCCGCGCGAAGCCCAGCTCACCCGGGCGGAACAGAATGCGGCGCAGCGCCTCCGGCGAGCGGACCAGGATCCGGGTGGTGGTGTCCGGTCCCAGCACCGAGCCGTCCCACAGCGCGATCCGTACCGGCGGGTCGTCCCCGATCAGGCTCTCGAACAAGATGCGCGTCGCCCGCGCCACGTTCGGTGACCACTGCGGCTCCCGGCGCGGAATGGTCGCTTCGGCAGGGTCGTGCTCCGCCGGCTGTCGACTGATCGTCACGGCGCATCCTCCGGTTGTTACCTGGGCTCATCGTCCCCCGGAAACCTGCTGCCGCAACGGTGTCGGGTGTTGCATGTCCGTATCCCCGACGGGATCCTCGGTAGCGGGAATGCTCCGGTCCGTCCCGCGCCGCTCAGGCCACGGCGGAGGCGCCGAGCAGGGCCTTGAGGTCGCCCATGAGGGCCGGAGTGCGCTGGACCGTATGCGCGTCGTCGAACCGGAACACGGTGGTGCGGCTCGCGGTCTGCAGCCGCAGGTGCACTTCCGTCCGCCCGGGAGGGGCGCCGAGAACCTCCCGCAGCCGCTCCACCGTCAGCGGCGCACCCGCTGCTTGAGCGGGCGGGATTCCGGCGCGACGTACGCCTCGCAGCCGATGATGGGCTTGACGCCGGCCGCCGTCGCCTGCTTGTGGAAGTCGTAGGCGCCGTACATGTAGCCGTGATCGGTGATTGCGACCGCCGGCATCTGCTGGCGGAAGACCTCTTTGAGCATGTCCTTCAGCCGAGCCGCCCCGTCCAGTGTCGAGTACTCGGTGTGAACGTGAAGGTGGACGGAAGAGTTGGACCGTCAGACCTTCCCGCGCGCGCGGTCCGGACACCTCCGCCGTCGTGTCTGCCGGGTACTACGAAGCGATACCGCCGCGGTGCGTACCGCCGCCGCTCGGCGCCGCCACGGTCGTCCCCCGCACGGTCGTCCCCCGCACGGTCGTCCCCCGCACGGTCGTCCCCCGCGCCTCGGCGACGGCGGCCTCGATCACCGCGATCGTCCGCTCCACCTCGCCGTCCGAGGTCGACCAGTTGCTTACCGAGATGCGCATCGCCGTGCGCCCCCGCCACACCGTGCCGCTCACGAACGCCTCGCCGCTCGCCGTCACCGCGGCCGTGACCGCCGCCGTCAGCCGGTCGCCCTCCGCCCGCCCGGCCGCCGTCCGGTCGCCCTCCTGGTCTGCCACCACCCGGATCAGCACCTGGTTGAGCTCCACGACGCGGCCCGGGCCGGCTGACCCGGCTGACCCGGCTGACCCGGCTGGGCCGGCCACCGAGTTCAGCACCGTCACCCCGGGAAGAGCGGCGAGCCGCACGGCGAAGCGGTTGGCATACTCGCAGCACCGGTCCACCAGATCGCGCAGCCCCGCCCGGCCGAGCGAGCGCAGCGCCGCGTATACGGCGAAGGCCCGTGCCCGGCGGCTGAACTCCGGTGTCCAGTCGACCGGGTCGAGCCGGCCGGCGGAGTCGAGGACGAAGTAATCCGCCGAGACCGACATCGACCGCCGGTGCGCCTCGCGGTCCGCGATGAGCGCGATCCCGCAGTCGTACGGGACGTTGAGCCACTTGTGGCCGTCGGTCGCCCACGAGTCGGCCCGCTCGACCCCGGCGACGAGGGCGCGCCGGGACGCCGCCGCCGACACCGCCGCCCACAGCCCGAACGCACCGTCCACGTGTACCCAGGCGCCGTGTTCGCGGGCCAGCGCGCACACCTCCTCGAAGGGGTCGAACCCGCCGGTGTTGACCTCCCCCGCCTGGGCGATCACGATCGTCGGCCCGCTCCCGCCGCTCTCGTCGGCAAGGGCCGCCCGCAGCGCCTCGGGGCGCATCCGCCCGAGTTCGTCGGCCTCGACGGCGATCGTCGCGCGGGTGCCGAATCCGAGCAGGCGCAACGCGGCGTCGACGGTGGCGTGCCGGGCGGCACCGACCAGGACCCGCACGGGCGGCGCCCCGGCGAGACCGTCCGTCTCGACATCCCAGCCGGCCCGCGCCAGCACCCGGTGCCGTGCGGCCGCCAGGGCGGTCACGTGCGCCATCTGGGTGCCGGTGGTGAACCCGACGGACACCCCCGACGGCAGGCCGAGCAGTTGCGCGATCCAGCGGCCGGTCAGCGCCTCGACGGCGCTGGCGGCCGGGGAGAGGGAGGCCAGGGCGGCGTTCTGGTCCCACACGACGGTGAGCAGGTCGGCGGCGAGCGCCGCCGGCAGGGTCCCGCCGACGACGTAGCCGAAGAAGCGGCCCGAGCCGGTCGCGGTGAGGCCGCCGGCCACCGCGTCGACCAGGGCGTCGATGACCGCCACCGGGTCGCTCGGGCCTGCCGGCAGCGTGTCGCCGAGCCGGCGGCGGACCTGCTCGGCGGTCAGGCTGGGGCCGACCCGACGATCGGCCAGACCCGCCAGGTAGGCGTCGGCATGCCCGGCGGCGGCGCGCAGTGCCGCGCGGAGCGCGTCAACGGGCGGCATGCCTCGCATCGGTGGATCTCCTCGTCCGAGATGGATGATCGTTCGCCAGCGGGTCCGATGCCCGGCGGCGTCAGTCGGCCGCCACCGCCGCCGCCGGGCGTGCGCCGCCTCCCGGCCCAGCCAGTCCAGCACCAGCTCGGCGGTGAGCCTTCGCCTCAAGCATCGGCATGTGGCCGAACCTGTCGAGGATCTCCACCCGCCAGTCCGGGCGTTCCGCGGCGACATGGCGTGCCACGCCCACCGGGATCAGCCGGTCGGCGGAGCCGTGGACGAGCAGCGTCGGTTGCCGGACGGTGCGGACCATGTGCGCGAGCGAGGCCGGGCGCACCAGTGACCAGACGACCGAGCGCGCCGCTCCCACGTACGCCTGGTCCGCGCCGGGGATCCCGCCGCGCTCGCTCTGCGCGCGCACCATCGCCGCGATCGCCGCCGGCGGGACGCGGCCGGGGTCGGCGCAGAGCCGCCGCAGGTTCTCGTCGACGAGCTGGTGGGGGGTGTAGCGGCCGCGGCGGTACGCGAGGACCGCCGCGGCGAGGCGGGGGACCGGCAGACCGGGGTGAGCAGTGGGGCGAAGGCGAGCCAGGGGAGGTGGGAGCCGCCGAGACCGTGCGCGCACAGCAGCAGCGGGCCGTCGGGTGGCCCCCCCGAGGTCGACGTAGTGCACCGGCCCGTCCAGCTGGGCCCAGAACGACCGGTGGTTCTCCCGGCCGAACGGGTCCGCCGAAACCGGGGGTGTGGTCACCGGGGGTGTGGTGACCGAGGGGGCGGTCACGTCGCGGCTGCTCATGCTGTGACGGTAGGACGACGCTCCTCGTGGCCGACAGACCCGCCAGCGGTGAAKCCGACGGTGAAACAGCAAGGCCGGCCGCCCGACGGCGGCCGACCTCCAGAAGTCACAGTGACCGGGAGGCGCCGAGCCGGAGCCGGTTCGGGTTTGCGACGGACCCGAACGAGAATGTCTCCGTGGCCGGCTCGAAGACCTCCGCGCCGTCGAGGACGCCGGAGCCGGTCTCCCGCTGACCTGGTAGGGAAAGCCCCGGGACCAGGTGGGTCGTCTCATCCTGTTCCATGCGCAACGCTCCTTCCATCGTTACCGACACCTGTCCCTAAAACGGTATCGAGTGGACGTGGCGCGCAAAGTCTCCAAGTGATCCTGGTCACACCACAAATCCGAACGATGGCGATGCGTTGCGCCCTTCATTGGCCGTCGGATGGCCCTGGCATGCGCGGATCGTGCGCAGAGCATGCGCGAGCCGTTGGTCAGGCGCGTTCAACCGGCCAACCGGCCAACCGGCCCGGTCGAAACCGGGGCCGGTCGGCCGGAGCCCGCGGCCGGGGCGGGACGTCCGGTCGGGCCCGCAGGGGCGCGCCGGAGCCGGCGGTCAGGCTGTCGGTGCCGGTGCGGTGGAGGCCGTTCCGGGAGCGGCGCCCCGGCGCGGCGGGCGGCCGTGCCCGGTCGCCGGCCGCCCGAACCGGTGCCCCTCTCGCCGGGCGGGCCGGTGCTCGTTGCCGCGAGGCGTACCGCCGCCGCGCGGTCCCCGCCCGCCGCCCGTGCGGGCTAGCGGGATCTCGTCCTTGCTGATCCGGGGCGCGGGCGGCCCGGCGAGCTCGAGCACGATCGGATCGTCGGCGGTCGTCGGGATCGGCCTCGCCTCGATCCCGACGGCGCGCAGCAGCCCGCGCACCTTGCCGCGTTCGGCGGGCAGGGTGACGAGCACGTCCGCACCGTCGGCGCCGGCTCGGGCGGTCCGTCCGCCTCGGTGCTGGTAGGTCTTGGCGTCCTCCGGCGGACCGAGGTGCACGACGAGCCGGATGCCGTCAACGTGGATGCCGCGGGCGGCGACGTCGGTGGCGACCAGCACCCGGTAGAAGCCGTCGGTGAAACCGGCCAGCGCCCGGGTCCGCGCCCCCTGTGGCATTCCGCCGTGCAGCGGCTCGGCCGGCACCCCGGCCCGGCTCAGCGACTCGGCCACCCAGTCGGCGTCACGCTGGGTGCGCACGAACACCAGGGTGCGCCCCGAGCCRCCGGCGAGCGCGGTCACCAGGGCGACCTGCGCGGCCCGGTCGACGGCCTCGAGCGCGTGCCGGGCGAGCGTGGTGACCTGGGAGACCTCGGAGTCCACCGCGACCAGGACCGGGTCGGGCAGGTAGTCGCGCACGAGCACCTCGACCTCCCGGTCGAGCGTCGCGCTGAACAGCAGCCGCTGCCCGTCCGCCGGAGTGGCGTCGAGCAGTGCCTTCACCGCGGGCAGGAAGCCGAGGTCACACATGAAGTCGGCCTCGTCCAGGACCGTGATCTCGATCCCGTCCAGCACGCACGCGCCGCGCTCCACCAGATCGGTGAGCCGACCCGGGGTGGCGACGACCAGGTGCACACCGCGGCGCAGCGCGGAGATCTGCCGGCTGATGGACGTCCCGCCGTACACCGGCGCGAGCCGGAGGTTGAGCGCCTTGGTCAGGGGCTCAAGCGCGTCGTTGACCTGCTGGGCCAGCTCGCGGGTCGGCACGAGGACGAGCGCACGGGGCCGGCGGGGCTGGGCCGGCCCCTGGCCGGCCAGGCGGGCGAGCAGCGGCAGCCCGAAGGCGAGCGTTTTGCCCGAGCCGGTCCGGGCCCGGCCGAGGACGTTCTCCCCGGCGAGGACGTCGGGCAGGGTCGATGCCTGGACTGGGAACGGGGCGGCGATGTCCCGGTCGGCCAGCGCCTTGATAAGCCGGCGGGGCAGGCCCGCGGCCTCGAAGGACTCGGCCGGCGGCCGGGGCTCACGCGTGGTGATGGTCGGTCCGGCCGGGCGCGCCGGGCCACCGGAACGGGAGCCGCTGTACCGCGGGCCGCGCCCGCCGGCGCCGCGCCCGCCGGCGCCGCGGCCGCCGGCGCCGCGGCCGCCACCCCGGGCCCCGCCACCGCCCGGACCGCCGCGGCCCCGGGCCGGGCGAGGCTGGCGCTGCGGGGCGTGCGACTGCTGGGAGCCGGGGGACTGCTGGCCCGGGTGGGACTGGGAGTTTCCGTACTGAGACAGAGGATCCGCCGATCAGGTCAGGGCCGCCATGGGTCCACCCGGACTGGATGAGGTGTCCCACACCAGTCCGCGTATCGTCCGGAGGCCGGGGGTACGGCCGGGTTTCGCGACCGGACCCACCGGCGGGTCATCCCCGCTAGGGCGCTCGCACCGACCTCGCACACCCGACCGTTCGGCCGGGCGCGGACGGCCTTGCAAGCCGTCGTTCTGTTCAAGGTACATCGCCGTTCCGCCACGCGGAGTGTGAGAGACGCCGATCCTGCGGCTGTACGTCTCGGGCTCACCCGCTGGTTCGTCCCGGGTTGCTCTTTCGGGCGAGCGGGTCGCCGGCCGCGGTGCGCAGTCCCCGGTCGCGGGCGGTGACGTGCCCGGCCCAGGCCACCAGGGTGACGACGCCGACGAGTGTCCCGTAAGCACCCACCACCCGCCCGGCCGCGCTGTGCCCCGCCGCGAGATTCACCACCGCGTCACCGAGCCCGAACACGACCGCGAGCCCGAGCCCGACCGCGAGCCTGAGCCTGGCGGGCGTCGCAGCCCGCCCGCCCGCCGCCGCGACGGTCCGTCGCCGGGTGGCCGACGGCCGCGACGTCCGACCGGCGTGCAGCGAGCTCAGCACGAGTGGCCCGAGGATCGCCGTGACAGCCAGCAGCTCCATGGTGGTGCTGCGGTGGGGCGTCACGAGGAACCAGGAGCTCACGGCGAACGCGGCGGTCGGACCGGGGGAGACCGGCCCCACGCACGTGGGTGGTTCCACCGGAGTGCCCGATCCCGCGGCGGYGCCCGGTCTCACCGGAGTGCCCGATCCCACGGCGGGGTCCGGCCCGATGGGGGCACCGGATCCGACCCGGCAGCCCGGTCCGACCCCGGCGTCCGCGAGGCTTGGACGAGGCGCGCTGAGTACGAGCAGCGGTGCGACCAGCAGGAGAAGGTAGTGGCTCCACACGATCGGGGAGGCGAGGATCGCGGCGGCGACGGCACCGGCGAACAGCAGCCGTTCGTCGTGGCCCCGCCGGGTGGCCGCCCARCAGACCGCGAGGACGGCCAGGGCGCAGAGCCGGGCGATCGACGCGGCGGCCTCCATCGCGACACCGATGTTGACAAGCAGGCCGGTGAGGCTGAGCCCGTTCGGGGCCTCCGCCCGGGCGAGCGCGTCCAGCATGCCGACGTAGGTCGCTGTTCCCACCGGGCTGAGCAGCTCACCGGCCAGGAACAGGGCGCCGAGACCGGCGAGGGCCACCATCCAGGCCCGCAACCGGCGGGCGAGCAGCAGCCAGAGCAGCAGCGGCGCGAGAAACAGCTTGCTGTAGACGAGCAACGCGACGACGCCGCCACAGGTCCAGGGCCGGTCGCGTCGTTGCCAGGCCAGTGCCAGCCCCGCGAACAGCAACGCGTTGAGGGTGCCCATCTGCAGCCCGATGATGGTGCACGACGGGGCGATGACCAGCGCGTACACCCGCCAGTCCCGGGCGCCGGCGAGGTGGGTCCCGCCGAGCAGGGCGAGCACGGATCCCGCGACGAAGATGTCGTCCGCATGTGCCAGGCAGGACAGCGGCGCGAAYGGCATCGCCGTGAGGTAGGGGTAGACGAACGCGAAGCCGGAGTACACCGCACCCGTGCCGGGGGCGGGATAGGGATCGAGCCCGTGCCGCACGGCCGCGCCGGCCCGCAGGAAGACGTCGACGTCGTAGTGGCCGATCCGGGTGATCAGTCCGAACCAGACCAGCATGATCAGTCCGACGACCGGCAGGGTGGGCCGACCGGGTGGCGTCGGCCATGACACTCCCCGGACGAGCTGTCGGTTATCCGGGCCGGGCCGGCTCCCACGCTCGTCGCCACGGCGATCGTCCTCGTTGCCCCGCATGCTTCCCTCAGCTCCACCCGTTGCGTCAGAAGGCGAGTTCGGTGACCAGGTGGATGATCAGTCCCACGAGGGCGCCGACGACGGTGCCGTTAATCCGGATGAACTGCAGGTCGCGACCGACGTGCAGCTCGATGCGCCGGGAGGCCTCGTCGGGCTGCCAGCGGCCGACAGTATCTCCGATGACCGCGGCGATGTCGTCCTTGTGCCGGCACACCACGCGGGTGGCCGCGTTCGCCACGGTGTGGTCGACGGTGCGCGCCAGCTCCGGATCGGTGGCGAGCTGGGCGCCGAAGGCCGCGAGTTCGTCGGTCGCGCGGACCCGGGCCGTGCTGCCCGGATCGGAGGCAAGATCGAGCAGGATGCTCTTCGCCGTGGCCCACATGGCGGAGATCACCCGGTCGACCTCGGGATGGGCCAGGAGCCGGTACTTGATCTGCTCGACCTGCCGTCCCAGCGCCTCGTCGGTGCGCAGCCGGCCGGCGAAGCCGCGCAGGAACGCGTCCAGGGCGCGGCGTGCCCGGTGCTCGGGGTCGGTGCGCAGCGCCTCGGTGAAGCGCAGCGCCTCGCTGTACGCCTTGGCCGCGACCGCCTCGTCCAGCCACTTCGGAGACCAGCTTGGTGCCCGCTCCTGCACGGTGCGGGCGAAGACCTCCGGGTTCTGCTTCAACCACGTCTCGGCCTCGGTGACGATCACGTCGACCAGTCGATGGTGCAGCCGGTCCTCGACCACCCGTTCCAGCGCCATTCCGAGAGCCCCGGCCCAGGGCCGTTCGACGACGCGGGGCAGCACCGCCTTCTCGACGAGTTCGCGGACCAGGTCGTCGTTCATCCCGGAGAGCACCGCGATGAACCGCTCCGCCGCCTCGGTCGTGACCCGTTCGGCGTGCGACGGCTGGCGCAGCCAGGCACCGACCCGGGCGGACACTCCGATGCCGTCGATCTTCTCCCGGATCACGTCCTCGGCGAGGAAGTGGGTGCCGACGAAGTTCTCCAGACTCCGACCAAGCGCGTCCTTACGTCGAGGAATGATCGCCGTGTGCGGGATCGGGAGGCCGAGTGGGTGGCGAAACAGCGCGGTCACCGCGAACCAGTCGGCCAGTGCGCCGACCGCGCCCGCCTCGGTGGCCGCGGCCACGTACCCGATCCACCCCGGGCCACCGTGGGCCTGCCAGCGGGCGGCGAGGAGGTAGATCGTCACCACCGCGGCAAGCAGGCTGCCGGCGATGAGCCGCATCCGGCGAAGCCCGCGGCGCAGGCCCACCTCGTCGGTGGTGCCGCGCGCGAAGCCAGCCGACACCGGCCCGGAGACGCCCTCCGGATCGTTCATCGCCGCCCGTTCGGTCGGCAGCCCGTCCCGCCGCCCACTGAGATCCTCCTGCTCGTTCCGCCAGCCGGATCGGCGCGGACCGACCAGGCTGGCGGGCGAGCCTGGCGGTGCCGGACGCGGCGATCCTCGGCCACCTTATGCGGGAGCACCGCCCATCCGGACCGGCGTGGGGATCATTCGGTCTGGCGCCGGATCCGTTGCTGGATGACGACCAGATCGACGATGGCGACGAGGGCGAGAAAGGCGAGGAAGGCGGCGCCGGCTGTCTGCCCCCGGACGGCGAAGAAACCGGCGAAGACCCCGCAGAACACCAGGCCGAACGCGGCGAGGACGCGGCGTAGCCCGAATGCGCTGTGAGCCGGGGGGAACCCCCCCGGACCGGAGGAGCCGCAGGAGAAGGCGCGGCGCCACCAAGGCCGGTGCCCGAGGGCACTACCCCGGTCGCGTTGGTGCGGCAGGGAATGGGTCACAGACACCGGTATGCCCCGCCCGGACGGGGCGAACCGGTCGCCCTCGTCGCCGTTGCGGGGATGGTCCTCCCGGATCGCACGGACGGCATCGAGCGGGCGGACACCGACGTCGGTCAGCCCTCGGGTGGTCGGTCAACCCTCGGCTGCCGACGTGCCGTGGCGGCCCGGCAGCCTGGCGGTCATCGCGGATCTCGCCTCGTCGCTGACGAGGCGCTCGGTGAAGATCGAGCTTTCGACGTCGATGCGCGCCAACACCTCCGGTGTCCCGCCGTCGTGCAGCAGGGCGCGAGCTGCCGCGAGCGCCTGCGGCGGCTGAGCCAGCAGCGCCGCCACCCGGTCGTCGACCCGGGCGCGTAGCGCTTCGGCGTCGGGAAGTACCTCGGTCACCACCCCCAGTCGGGCGGCCTCGGCCGCTCCGAGGGACTCGCCGAAGTAGACGAGGCGGGCAGCGATGGCTGGTCCGACCCGGCGGGGTAGCAGGAGGGTCGACCCGAACTCGGGGATCACCCCCAGATTGACGAACGGCATCCCGAGGGTGCTGCGCTCGGTCGCGTAGACCAGGTCGCAGTGCAGCAGCAGCGTGGTCCCGATGCCCATCGCGGGCCCGTCGACCTCGGCGACGAGAAGTTTCGTGCTGCGGGCCAGCGTCCGGATGAAGGTCAGCGTCGGACCCTCCGCCCGGAGGGCGTCGGCGGCCAGAAAGTCGACCAGATCGTTGCCGGCGGTGAAGGATCCGCCGCTGCCGGTCAGCCGGATGACCCGGATCTCCGGGTCGGTCTCGGCCTTGTCGAACGCCTCCGCGAGGGCGAGGTACATCGCCTGGGTGAGGGCGTTGCGTTTCTCCGGGCGGTTGATCCGTACCGTCAGCGCGCCCTGGCCGGGTTCGCTCTCGATCTGGCTGCTCATCCGTGTCTCCTCACCGGTCCGTCGGGTTCCCTGGCCCGGCCGTGCTCCCGACCCGGCCGTGCCCGGGGGCGTCAACCGTGCCCGGGGGCGTCAACCGTGCTCAGGGGCACAGTGCCACCGGCTGGCCTCGGGTGAAAGTAGTTGTGCCACCTCCGCCGCTTCCGTGACCTCCGCCGCTTCCGCCAGCCGGGGCCTCGCTCGGCGATTAGCGCAGCAGTTCAGCAGTTCAGCAGCAGCTCATTGGACGGGAGTTGATGGGGAGGTCTGTCGTGGAGTTGTTGTGGAGTGATTGAAGCTTCGGCGGACCGGGTAGGGCCTGATCGGCAATCGTCGACGCCTGATCGGCAATCGTCGACGGGGGTGACTGCTGGGGCGGAGTGACCCAGTTCCCGTCGCCAGGTGTCTGCAATGTCTACAACGTCTGCAATGTCCACAATGGAACCACTCTTCATGATCTGGCAAGAGGTGGGAGCTGCGGCCCGGGCGGGGGTCGGGTGGGCTGCGAGGGTGTGATCTGTGTGGCCTCGGATCGTGCGATGTGCTTCCAGCAACATGCCAACATGTGATGTGTTTGCGTTGTCGAGCGCGGTGCGACCGGTTGATCGGAGCCTTCGTGGCCGCGGAGGATCTGCGCCGGTTGGCGTCGACTGCTGCCCGTCAGTGCTAGTTCATGYGCATCGTCGTTGTTTGGTCCGGGCTGCGCTCATGTAATTCGGGGCGGGTTCTGGTTGCGCGTTGCGCGCCCGCGAATGTTCGTCACCCGGTGCTACCTCGCCATCCTTTTGCGTTGAAGGCGGGTGCCCCCAGTCGGGCTAGTTCTTCACCCGCTACAGTTGTCCGCGCCCCCGGAACATTCACCCGATGTCCGGACCGCCTACTCCAATGCGCTGGCCCGGTGTTGTCGTCTGTGGTCTTCCGGTGACATGTCCCGATGGAACTCGACTACTCACCCCCGCACACGAGGCACTCGACTCCCGGGTGCCGGACGAGAGGACCGGATGCTCCAGAATTGGCCCATCCGCTCGAAGCTAGTGGTGATTCTCGTCGTCCCCCTGGCTGCGCTCGCGGTACTGAGCGCGATACAGGTGCGGGGGAACGTCGACAACGTGCGGGTCGCCAACCGCATCAAGGCACTCGCCGACTTCTCGATCAAAAGCAACGAGCTGGTCCAGGCCCTGCAGGTCGAGCGGTACGCCACGAACTCCTATGTCGGTTCCAACTACATGGCCGTCGCTCAGGAGCAGGCGGCGCTCGCCGCCCGCGGCCCGGTGGACAAGGCCCTGGCCGTCTATCGGGCCGGTGAGGCGGCGCTGCCCGCGGCGGGTCGTGACACCCTGGCGACCACGCTCGCGTCGATCTCGGAACGCCTCGGCAAGCTCTCTGCGCAGCGCAAGGCGATCGACGCGCACCAGGCGCAGGTGGACCAGAACATTGCTTTCTACTCGGGTGCCGTGGACGATCTCCTCGCCCTCAACGCCCAGGTGGCGGCCGGAAGCCGCAACACCTCGCTGGTCAACGGTGCCACCACACTGGTGAGTATCGCGCAGGCCAAGGAACAGGTCGCCCACCAGCGCGGCGCCGTCGTCCGCGTGATCCTCCTCCAGCAGACGGATGCGGCCACGCTGCGGGAGATCCAGACCAGGAGCGGGGCGGAGGACGCCTGGCTGGCCCAGTTCCGCACCACGGCCACGGCGGACGAGCAGGAGTTCTACAACGTGACGGTCGGCCGGACGATCTCGGCCGCCGCGACATTGCGTGACKGCACGGTCAACGCCGTGCAGAACGGCCAGCCGCTGACCGTTACCCCGCAGATCTGGCTGGAGGCCTCCGACGCGAAGATCAATGCGATGCGGYAGGTCGAACGCCGGATCGCGGCCGACCTCGCAACGACCAGCGCGAAGATCGCCAGTTCGGCCACCCGCGACGCGCTCCTCAGCGGTATCGGCGTGGCGCTGGTGCTCGTGGTGTCGGTGGTGATTTCTCTCCTRGTGGCGAGCCCGATGATCCGGGACCTACGCCGACTGCGCCGCGGCGCCCTCGAAGTCGCGAACGAGCGGCTGCCCGGGGTCGTCGACCGTCTGCACCGCGGGTCGCCGGTGGACGTGGCCGAGGAGGAATTCCCGGTCGAGGTCCGGAGCAAGGACGAGATCGGTCAGCTCGCCGAGGCGTTTGGCACCGTGCACGCGGTGGCCGTGCGGACCGCGGTGGAGCAGGCCGCGATGCGCAAGAGCATCGGGGACACGTTCCTCAACCTCGCCCGCCGCAGCCAGGCACTCATTCACCGCCAGCTCAAGGTGATCGACGCCCTGGAGCGCAAGGAGACCGACCCGGACGAGCTGGAGGAGCTCTTCCGTCTCGACCACCTCGCCACCCGCATGCGCCGGCACGCCGAGGACCTCATCGTGCTGTCCGGCTCCAAGCCGGCCCGTGGTTGGCGCCGGCCCGTCCCGGTCAAGGACGTCGTCCGTGGCGCCGTCGCCGAGGTGGAGGACTACACCCGGGTGCAGGTGATGTCGATCGACGGAGGGGCCATCAGCGGTCACGCCGTCGGTGACGTCATCCACATGCTCGCCGAGCTGATCGAGAACGCCACCTCCTTCTCTCCGCCCCACACGCCGGTGCATGTCTCCGGGCACGAGGTGTCGAACGGCTTCGTGATCGAGATCGAGGACCGCGGGCTGGGCATGAGTCCGGAGGAGTTCGACGCCGTGAACGAGCGGCTGGCCAACCCGCCTCCCTTCGACCTGTCGACCAGCGAGCGTCTCGGCCTGTTCGTCGTCGGTCGGCTCGCCGAGCGGCATTCCATCTCGGTGAAGCTGCGGTCCTCGCCGTACGGCGGCACGATGGCGATCGTCCTGGTGCCGACCACGCTGCTGCGGCAGGTCGACACCGACGGGGAGGCCCGGCCGGAGCCCGCGCAGATCGCCCCGCCGCTCCCCATGACGCGGGTTCCGGCTCTCGACGGCCCGGCCATCGACGAGGACCGGTTCCGTGGGTCGCTGGTGGACGCGGACGGCAACCTCGCCGGTCCCCCCGCGCGCTCCGAGGACGCGGCCGCGGCTGCGCACGGTCAGGACGAGACGCTCATCGACGATCTGCCGGTCTTCGCCACGGTGCGATCGAGCTGGTTCGTCGCCGACCGCCCGCGGCACCGTTCCAACGGCAGGCCTTCGGACGCTCCGCCGCGTCCCTCGACCCCGCGCTCCGACCCGGACGGCGGGTCGGGCGGGAAGCCCGGCTCCCGCGACTTCGGTGACCCCCCGCCGCTGCCGTCGCGCCGTTCGCGTGGCGGCCGCAGGGCCGTGGGGGACCAGCCCCACCCCGCCGTCCCGGACCATCCCCAGACGCCCGGGTCGGACGACCCCGGCGGTCCGCCGGCCCGTCCGGGACAGGACACATCTTTCCGGGATGAACCCTTCCGGGAGGAGCCCTTCCGGGATGGCCCCTTCCAGGACGGACGGGACGTCCCCGGTCCGGGTGGCCACGACGGTGCGCCCGGCTCCGAGTACGGCGGCGACGGCGGACCCGGCAGCCGTGTCACCTCGCTGTTCGGTGACAGCCCCATGGCCAGGGAGCGGTCGCGCGGTGGTGAGCCCGGCTCCGCCGACCCGCGGGAGGCCACCCGAACCGATCCGTTCACCTCACCGCTGGGCCGGCCGGTGGGACGCTCCGAGGGATTCCAGCGCGAGGACACCCCCGCCATGGGCCAGACGGTCGTCCCCCTCGGACGCCCGGCGCCTTCGGCCCGTTCGGACGAGCCCRCTGACCCGGCCGGGCCCGGCGCGGACGGCCAGCTGCCCGTCGATTTCACCGAGGTGGGCCTGCCCAAGCGCACCCGGCGGGCCAGTCTCGCGYCACAGCTTCGTCGGGACACTCCCGAGGAGCGTTCCGGAATACTCGCCGCGCAACGGAGCCCGGAAGAGATCCGCAACATGATGTCGTCCTTCCAGAACAACTTTGGTCGTGGTCTGGCGGACGGCCAGGTTTCGAACGACGGTGACGATGTAGGAAAGGTGACCTGATGCGTCCGCTGGGGCCGTCCGAGAACATGAGCTGGTTGCTCAACAACCTCGTCAAGAAGGTGCCCGAAGTCACCTATGTGATTGCGCTTTCCTCTGACGGGTTGTTGCTCGCCACCTCGTACGGGATGGACCGGGCGACCGCCGACCAACTGGCCGCGGTGGCCTCCGGATTCAACAGCCTGGCGCGCGGCGCGGGTCGTTTCTTCGGGGGTGGAAACGTCCGGCAGACCATTGTCGAGATGGACGAGGGATTCCTGTTCGTCACCGCGGTCGGGGATGGATCGTGCCTGGCCATTCTCAGCAGCCCCGGCGCGGACATCGGTCTCATCGCCTACGAGATGGCGCTGCTGGTGACCCGGGTCGGCGAGTTTCTCACCCCGGAACTCCGGGCTCAGATGCAGTCCGCGCTGCCACTCTGACATCGGCCCGGCGATCGGGTGGGGGTCCGATCGGTTGGTGGGTCAGCCGGTCACCCCCTGCCATCACCGACCGGATGACAGCAGAATTCTCAAGGCAGGAGGACCGGTATGTCGCGCGATGATGAATGGTTCGACGAAGAGGCTGGTCCGGTCGTCCGCCCCTACGCTGTCACCGGGGGCCGGACACGGCCGACGAACCAGACGTTGGAGCTGGTCGCGTTGGTGACCACCACGCCCAACGGCCGGCTGATGATGCGGACGCTGGAGCATGAGCAGCGCGCCATCGCGTTGCTCTGCCAACGCGTGCAGTCGATCGTGGAGATCTCCGCTCGGCTGAATCTTCCGGTCGGGGTCGCGCGGGTCCTCGTCGGCGACATGCTCGACGCCGGCCTGGTGACCGTGACCCGACCGGCCCGACCCTCCGACCGCCCTTCCATTGCCCTCATCGAAAAGGTGCTCGATGGACTACAGGCCCTCTAGAACGGGGTCGCCGGAAACGGCGCCGCCGCATCCGGTAAAAATCATCATCGCCGGCGGGTTCGGAGTCGGAAAGACRACGTTCGTCGGTTCGGTGAGCGAGATTMAGCCCCTCACCACGGAGGCCGCGATGACGGCCGCAAGCATAGGGATCGACGACACCAGCGCGGTCGGTTCGAAGACGACGACCACGGTCGCGATGGACTTCGGTCGGATCACGCTTCTCGACAGCATTATTCTCTACCTTTTCGGCACCCCGGGCCAGGACCGGTTCTGGTTCATGTGGGATGAGCTCGTCCTCGGYGCGATCGGCGCGGTGGTCCTGGTGGACACGCGGCGGCTGRCCGACTCCTTTCCGGCCATCGACTACTTCGAGGAGCGCGACATCCCGTTCCTCATCGCGCTGAACCGGTTCGACGGTGCGCGGGAGTACCGGGTGGAGGACGTCCGGGCGGCGTTGGACCTCGATCCGCGCCGTCCGGTGGTGTTCTGCGACGCCCGGCAGCGGGAGTCGGTCCGGCAGTCCCTGGTGTCGCTGGTCCGCCACGCCCTCGACGTGGTGTCCGCGGAGTCCCGGCCGGGCCTGCCCCAGCGGTCGGGGTGAGCGGCCGCGTCGGTCCGGTGGGCACGGCTGGTCCGGTGGGCACGGCTGGTCCGGTGGGCACGACTGGTCCGGTCGGCGTCCGTCGGCCACGTCCCGATCCTGCTCCGAGGAAGGGGAAGGTGCTCGATCTTTTCGGTATCGATGAGGTCACCCTGGCCGCCTATCGGCTGTGGCTGTGCCACGAGGTCCTGAGCGTGCCCGAGGTGGCGKAGATGCTCGGCGAGCCGCTGGTCGCCGCGGGGCGGGCGCGTGATCGTCTGGTCGAGCTGGGTCTGCTGCTGCCCTCGCGCGAACGGGCMGGTCACTACGTCGCGGTGCATCCCGAAGCCGGGCTCGACCACCTGCTCCAGGCGCAGCACGAGCAGCTGATCCGTCGCCATGAGCGGCTGCTCCTGGCCCGGGCACAGATCAGCTCCTTCGTCTCGGACTACCTGGAGAGCCGTCCCGGCGGGGACACCGCCGAGGTAAGGCGGATAGACAGTGCCGACCAGGCCCGTGCGGAGCTGCTCGCGATCGTCGGGCGAGCCGAGCGGGAGGTGCTCGCGCTGCATACCCGGCGCGAGTGGTCCTCGACCCTGACTCGCGAGGTGATGCCGGTCGAACTGCGTGCGTTGCGGCGTGGTGTGGTGATGCGCAGCGTCCTGCCCCGGTCGGTGCGCCTGGACGAGCTCGGCGCCGGTTATGTGCGGACCGTGGCGGCGCATGGCCTGGACGCCCGAATGATCGACGATCCCCGGCTGGACGCCACCGCGGTCGACGGGCGGATCGGCCTGGTCCGACTGGGCCGGGGGTTCGCGACCGGCCAGACCCTGCTCGTGCGCACCCCGGAGCTGACCGCCCTGCTGCTCACCCTGTTCGAACAGGTCTGGGAGGCCGCCGAACCGCTGAGCGGCGAGGCGATGGCCGCTCCCGGGGACGGTGACGACGCGCCGAACGACACCGAACGGCTGCTGCTGCGTCTGCTCAGCCTCGGCATGAAGGACGAGGCGGCCGCGCGCCATCTGGGCGTCTCCGTCCGCACCGTGCGCCGCATGATCGCCGATCTGATGGCACGGTTGAACGCCCGTAGCCGATTCCAGGCGGGTAGCCTCGCCGCGCAACGCGGCTGGTTCTGAGCGGCTGGTTCTGAGTAGCCGGCTCTGGATGTAGCCGGCTCTGGATGTAGCCGGCTCTGGATGTAGCCGGCTCTGGATGTAGCCGGCTCTGGGTAGCACCATACCCGACCAGGCCGAGGCCGAGCGCGGACGACGTGGTTCCCACGAGATCGAGATCCCGGTTCTCCTCCGGTGGCGTGTCGACCACCCCCGGGCACCGGGAAGCCCRCTCGCGATGGTTGTAGCCGCGTTGTGCTCTCCGTGTGCACTGGTTGGCATTTGACTGCCAGGGCAACTTGCTGCCAGGGGAAATCCAGGACAGCCGCGCCGCGTGGCCCCATGCTCTCGATGAGTCAAAGAAGCCGACTGCTTTAGAAAGGCTGGCTGCTTCAGAAGGGCTGTCGGGTGGGAAGCGGTGGTCGCGCACCGGTCACTCCCGGCCGGCTCCATGCTCGTCGGCGGATTCCCCTGCCACCTGTAACGCGTCGCAAGGTGCCGGGGCCGGTCCGTCATGGCCGGTCCGCCTGACTGCCCATGCACACGGTACCCGTGCTTGCCATGCACACGGTACCCGTGCTTGCCTGGGGTCAAACACGCGCTTCCCAAGAACATGTCGAGGAGATTCTTGTGCCCTCAGTCACCGGTCCCTCAGTCACCGGTCCGCAGAACCCCGCCACGCCGTCCGGAGGTCAGTCACACCGGACTCTCATCGTGGCCAGGATGAACCCTGCCGACGCTCCCGCCATCGCGGCGACCTTCGCCGAGTCCGATGCCGGAGAACTACCCGGAATCGTGGGTGTGACCAGGCGTGACCTGTTTCACTTCCATGGCCTTTACTTTCATCTTATCGAGGCTCCGACTAACGTCAGGAACACCGTCGAGAACGTCCATGAGCATCCGCTGTTCGTCGACGTGAGCAAAAAGCTCGGGAAATACGTCTCCGCCTACGACCCGGAGACCTGGCGCACCCCCGGGGACGCGATGGCACAGAGTTTCTACTCGTGGACGGCCGGCTGAGCCCCCGGTGCGCCACCGGGCTCCTGATACACGGCCGGGCTCCTGTACACCGCCAGAGCACCGGGCCCGCCGGCTGCGGCCGCGACCGGTCATCAGCGACCGCGTCCTAGATCCCGCCCACCGGTACGCCCAGTTTTTCATGTGAACCCCGAAACCCGAAAATGAAAARGGGAGTACGACATGCCCCGGCAATGGTCGGCCGATGCCCTGCTCGACTTCCTGGTCGAGCAGGCCGGTCTGCCCTCGGACGAGCGGCCGACGGACCTGGATGTGACCTTCATCGACATCGGCCTCGACTCGCTCGCCTACCTCCAGCTCTCGGCGGAGGTGGCCGGGACCTTCGGGGTGGACCTCCCGGCCGAGCTGCCGGAGAGCTGGACCCTCGCCGAGATCCTGGCCACGGTGAACACGGCTCTCGGCCAGCGCGAGACGGTCTGAATCCGCCGTTAGTTCCCACGCCCCATACCTTCCAGGCCGACCGGAGCCGACGTGAGCGGGCACACTGACAACTCGATTTTCATCGATGCCGACATTGAAACCGTCTGGACCATCACCAACGATCTGAAGTCCTGGCCTGACCTCTTTACCGAATACGCCTCGGTAGAGATTCTTGAGCACCATGAGAACACCTTCAAGTTTCGCCTGACCATGCATCCCGACGAGAACGGGACGGCGTGGAGTTGGGTGTCCGAGCGGACGCTCGACCCGGCCACCCGGCAGGTGCGCGCGTACCGCGTCGAGACCGGTCCGTTCGAGTACATGCACATCCACTGGAGCTACACGCCGGAGGGCACCGGCACCCGCATGCGCTGGGTGCAGGACTTCCATATGCGCCCGTCGGCGCCGGTGAACGACGAGCAGATGACCAACCGCATCAACGCCAACACCGCCCGCGAGATGTCGGTGATCCGGGAGAAGGTCGAGCGGGCCGCCGCCGAGCTGCCCCCGGTCTCCATCGCGCTGCCGGAACAAGTCTGAGGAGAACGAGACCGGTGACTTCCGTGACAGCGATTCCGAAGGTTCTCTGCATTCACGACATGACCCCAAACCGTCGGCGCGGCGGTGACGTCCGCACGCTGCTTTCACCGGCGACCGTGGGCTCGACCTCGGGCTTTTTCGGCACCTTGACCCTCCAGCCGGGTGAGGTGGTGACCGAACACCTGCATCCCTACTCGGAGGAGTTCCTCTACTGCGTGCGCGGCATTGTGACCGCCCGACTGGACGGTCAGTACCAGGACCTGCCGGCCGACCACGGGGTGTGCATCCCGATCGGGATGCGCCACCGCGTCGTCAACACCGGTGAGGAGACCGCCTTCCTCGTCTTTCACCTCAGCCCGCTGGCACCCCGGCCCGACCTCGGTCATGTCGACACCGAGGTACCGCTCGACCCGGATGCCCCGCACGTCCCGGTCGCCCCGTCGGCGCCCACCGTCGACTCCCTGCCCCACGGGTCCGGACAGTGAGCGGACCAAGACGGACGGCGGTCACCGGGATCGGGGTGGTCGCCCCCGGTGGGGTCAACCGCAAGGAGTTCTGGACCCTGMTAACCGACGGCCGTACCGCGACGCGGCGACTGTCGTTCTTCGACCCGACCCAGTTCCGTTCCCAGGTGGCCGCCGAGTGCGACTTCGACCCGGCGGCGGCCGGCCTGACCGCCCGGGAGATCGCGCGTAACGACCGGTTCGCGCAGTTCGCCTTGGCCGCGGCGTTGGAGGCGGTGGAGGACAGCGGCCTGGACCTGCGGGGCGGCGGGGACGGTTCCGGGGACGGCGGGGACGGTTCCGGGGACGGCCCGATCGTTGGCGTCAGCATCGGCAGCGCGGTGGGCGCGACCACCCGCCTGGAGAACGAGTACGTCGAGGTCTCCGACAGCGGGCGGGACTGGGAGGTTGATCCCCGGTACGCCAGCTCGTTCCTCTACCACGCGATGGTGCCKAGCTGCCTGGCCACCGAACTGGCCTGCCGGTTCGGCGCGCACGGCCCAGCCTTCGTGGTCTCCACCGGCTGCACCTCGGGCATCGACGCGGTCGGCTACGGCCATCAGCTCATCGTCGACGGCGAGGCCGACATCGTCATCGCCGGTGCCTCCGACGCGCCGATCTCCCCGATCTCGATGGCGTCCTTCGACGCGATCCGCGCGACGACAGCCCGCAACGACGACCCCGAACACGCCTCCCGTCCCTTCGACGCCAGCCGGGACGGCTTCGTGATGGGGGAGGGCTGCGCCGTACTCATCCTGGAGGAGCTCACCGCCGCCCGGTCGCGCGGTGCGCACATCTACTGCGAGGTGGGTGGGTACGCCTCGCGCTCGAACGCGTTCCACATGACCGGACTGCGCCCCGACGGGGTCGAGATGGCCGAGGCGATCCGGGTCGCGATGGACGCGGCGCGGGTCGGGGCCGACGACATCGACTACATCAACGCGCACGGATCGGGCACCAAGCAGAACGATCGGCACGAGACGGCCGCCTTCAAGCGTTCGCTGGGACAGCGGGCGTATGACATCCCGGTCAGCTCGATCAAGTCGATGATCGGGCACTCGCTGGGCGCGATCGGGTCGATCGAGATCGCCGCCTGCGCCCTGGCGATCGAGAACGACGTCATCCCCCCCACCGCCAACTGGACCACCCGCGACCCCGAGTGCGATCTCGACTACGTCCCGAACATCGCCCGGGACCACACTGTCGACGTGGCCCTGTCGGTCGGCAGCGGTTTCGGTGGCTTCCAGTCGGCGATCGTCCTCGCCGCCCCGACGCGATGAACGCCGCCGTGGAGGCCTCCGTCGCGACGGCCGCGGGACCCGCGTACCGGGACGGTTCGCCGCAGGCCCCGGTCCGGCCGGTCGTCACCGGTCTCGGCGTCCTCGCGCCCAGCGGCATCGGGACGGAGGAGTACTGGGCATCAACTCTGCGCGGCGAGCTGAAGATCGCGCCGATCAGCCGGTTCGACACCACCTGGTACGACGCCACCCTTGCCGGCGAGGTCGCCGGTTTCGCGGTCGAGGATTACGTCGACAAGCGGTACATCGTCCAGACCGATCGGTGGACCTGGTTCGGGATGGCCGCGTCGCGCCTCGCCATGACCGATGCGCGCTACGACCCCGCCGCGCACGATCCGTATGCGACCTCGGTGGTGTTCGGCAGCGGGTCGGGCGGTGTCGACATCGGGCAGCGCGAGCTGGGACGGCTGTGGACCCGGGGCCGCACCGCGGTGAGCGTCTATCAGTCGATCGCCTGGTTCTACGCGGCGACGACCGGGCAGACCTCGATCCGGTATGGTCTGAAGGGGCCGTCGGGGGTCCTGGTCAGTGACGGTGCCGGCGGAATCGACAGCCTGGCCCAGGCCCGGCGGATTATCCGCCGCGGCACGCCGACGGTGCTCGCCGGGGGGGCCGAGGCGAGCCTGACGCCTTATGCGATTGCCGGCCATCTGTCCGGTGGCCGGGTCAGCACCGCGACCGTCGCGGCGGACGGCTACAAGCCGTTCGACGTTCGGGCGAACGGTTACCTGCCCGGTGAGGGTGGCGCGACGCTCGTGCTCGAGGATCCGGCCGCCGCCGCCGCCCGGGGAGCCCCGCACGTCTACGGCGAGATCGCCGGCTACGCCGCGACGCACGACGCCGCCCACCACGAACGCCCCGCCCCGGACGCGCGCTGGCTCGCCACCGCGATGCGCCGGGCCCTGCGCGACGCCAGCCTCACCCCGGACGACGTCGATGTCGTCTTCGCGGACGGCGCTGGTTCACCGGACCTCGACGCCCAGGAGGCGGCGGCGATCCGCACGGTCTTCGGGGCCCRGACGGTCCCGGTGACGGCGCCGCAGGGCTTCGTCGGCCGGCTCCTCGCCGGCGGCTCGGCGTTGACGGTAGCCGCGGCGTTGCTGTCCATCCGGGACGGGGTCATCCCGGCGGTGGGCAACCTCGACACCCCCGATCCGGCCCATGGGCTCGACCTCGTGCGCACGCCCCGGCGTGTACCCGTGCGGGTGGCGCTGGTGAACGCCCGCGGCTACGGCGGTTTCAACAGCAGCCTCGTGGTTCGCGCCGTCGGTCCTTGCTGAGGAGGACGTACCCACCCGTATCGCCTGCCCGTATCGCCTGCCCCCGCTCACCAGCCGAACCTCACCAGCCGAACCTCACCAGCCGAACCTCACCAGCCGAACCTCACCAGCCGACACCTTGACACAGGAGACAGTCAGCGATGTTCCCAGACCTGGCCGGGCGACGCGCCCTGGTTACCGGCGGTACCCGCGGCATCGGACGGGCCGTGGTGCTCGGCCTCGCCCGAGCCGGAGCGACGGTCGTTGCCGGCCACCAGCGCCAGACCGAGGAGGCCGAGAGCCTGCGCCGCGAGCTCAAGGACACCGGCGGCGACCATCTGCTCGTCCAGGCCGACGTCGCCGATCCGGGCCAGATCACCGAGCTCGTCGAGGCCACCGGCACCCACCTGGGCGGCCTCGACATCGTCGTGAACAACGTCGGCACGATCAGCCACATCCCCTACGCGCAGCTGCCCCTGGACGAGTGGACGCAGGTGCTGACCACCAACCTCACCGCCACTCACCTCGTCACGCAGGGCGCGTTGTCGTTGCTGGGGGACTCCGGTTCGGTGATCAATATCGGATCCGGCTCCGGGGTGGTCGGTCTGCCGCTGCGGGCCCACTACACCGCGGCGAAGACCGGCCTGATCGGACTGACCCGCTCGCTGTCCAAGGAGCTCGGTGTCCGCGGCATCCGGGTGAACCTGGTCTCCCCGGGAGTCATCGAGACCCACCATGCCGAGGGCATCGACCCGGCCGTCAAGGCGGCCTACACCAACCGCATCCCGCTGGGACGCATCGGGACGGCCGAGGAGGTCGCCGCGGTCGTCCTGTTCCTGGCCAGCGACGTGTCGTCCTACGTCAACGGCGCCACCTTTGCCGTGGACGGAGGCATCTGATGACCTCGACCCCGCCTTTTCGGATCATGCTGACAATGCGGATCCACCCCGGTCGGGAGGCCGAGTTCGAGCAGACCTGGCTGCGGATCGGCGACGCGGTCACCTCGCACCCGGCGAACCTCGGGCAGTGGCTGATCCGCTCGGAGGAGGAGCCGAGCACGTACTACATCGTCAGTGACTGGGTTGACGAGGAGCAGTTTCGCGAGTTCGAGCACAGCGAGCGTCACCTGGTGCACCGCAAGGCGCTGCACCCGCTGCGCGCCAGTGCCTCGATGGTCACCGGTACCGTCGTCGCCCAGTTGGCCGGCGCGGCCTCCCTGACCGTTCCGGCGGGAAGCTGACCGTGGCCGGTCCGGCGAAGGTTCGGGTCATGCTGTGGGCGGTCGACCCGCCCGACGATCCCGGCGCGGTGGAGCGGGCTTACCACGAGATCAGCTCCAAGCTGGTCGGCACGCCTGGCCTGCTCGGTAACACGCTGCACCGGTCGGCGGYGGACCCGTCCCGGTTCGCGGTGGTCAGCGTCTGGGCGAGTATGGCCGAGTTCAACGTGTGGGAACAGGGGGCGGACCACCGCGGGACGACCTCACCGCTGCGTCCCCTGCAGGATCCGCAGCGCCCTCCAATGATCGACATCGAGGTCGCCGCGTACGGCCCGGACGGGCCCTTCGGCGACGATCCCCCGGACTGATCAGCGGGTCCTCCGGCTCCGCTACCCGGGGACAGGTAGCCGGGCTCCAGTGGCCGGGGACCGATCGCCGCCGCGGCTGTGCCGGGGGCAGCCCCACCGCCCGAACGGGCGGTGGGGCTGACGCACGTGGAGCACGAAGAACGTCTTCCGGATGATCTACGGATATCATGGTGGGCGTGGACGAGTCATCCCGCCGGCCCATCCACCATCCAGTCTCTCGACGCCAAGACGATCATCCTATCGGAGCGTCGCTACGATCGTTTGACCCCGCCCTCTTTGACAGGGCGGGGTCGTTTCGCGACGACACCCTCTAGTTCGGCGGCGCCGGCTGCCAAGATCTCCTGGATCRCCCCCACCGRCTCCTCCGACGGGCTCAGGTCTCTCCGGCCGGTCAGGCCTGCCAGCATGGCCCGCTGTTCGAAGCGGGGCGGCCCGGTCGTCTGGTGTCCATCTTCGCCCGCTTCGACCAGGTGTCCGATGATGCCGCTGAGTGCCGGTTCTGCGCCGAGGTGTAGAAATGCGCGGTCTGCCCAGGACAGTCCCGGGGCGTACTCCTCGGCCGTGAAGGCGGTGGCGCGGGTGCCCCGGGCTCGGAATCGGGGGGGTTATGCCGGACTCATCCGCTCTTGATGTCCTGATCGGGCTCGCGTTGCTCTTTGCCGCGTTCAGCCTCGCAGTCTCCCGGATCAACGAGGCCGTGCTCGCTCTGTTCCGCTACCGGGGGCGCCAGCTGGAGGCCGAGCTGCGACGGCTGCTCGGCGGTGACCGGCCCGCCGAACCGTCCGATCCGGGGGCGGACCCGCCCGCGGATCGGACGGACCTCGTCGCCGAACTGTTAGACGGGCCGCTTCGGGCCATGCGTGCCACTGGCCGCGACACCTCCCTGCCGGCCATGGACGACCATCCGCCGGTTTCCGGTACCTGGGCCTCGGTGCGCCGCGCGCACACACTGCGGTTGCCGTCCTACCTGCCGTCCACCGCCTTCKCTCGGGCGCTGCTGGACCGGGTCGACCCGCCCGCCCGGGCCCTGCTGTCCCAGCTCCGCCCGGACACCCTGCCTGACCACGTCCCCGACGAGGCCAGGGCCGCGTACCGGCGGGCCTACGACGGTGCCCGGCATGCCCTCGGGGAGAGGTCCGCCCAGGCCCTGTACGACGCGATGCCTGTGGATCACCCCACCGGGCGGGTCGTGGCCGCCGCGCTCGTCGCCGCCACCAGGGCCGGAGCCGTGGGAACGATGGAGGACGGGCTCGCCGCGATGCCCCCCTCCCCGGCGAAGACCGCGATGACCACAGCGATAGTCCAGGCCGGCGGGGACCGCGAGAAGGTCGTCATCGAGCTGGCCCGGTGGTACGACGACGCGATGGATCGCCTGTCCGGGTGGTACAAGCGGCGCATCGCCGTCTTCCTGCTCGGCTACGCGGTCCTGCTGTCCGTCCTGTTCAACCTCGACGCGATCGGGCTCGCACGGGCGTTCTGGCAGGACGGCACCGTGCGGCAGGCGGCCGTGACCGCGGCCCAGGCCGAGGTGGGCTCATCCGGCGAGGCGGCCGGGAGCTCCGCCGGGAGTTTCGCCGGGGATCCCGCCTCCGGCACCCGCCTCACCTCCGACCAGCCCATRGTGGGGGACGCCACGGAACAGGTGATCAAGACGGTGCGCGAGGCCTCGGGGCTCGCCTTCCCGATCGGCTGGGTCCACAACTCCGCGGGCCGCGACGACCCACGGGAGGTTCCCGACTCCGTCGAGGGGTGGCTCCTGAAAATCGCCGGCATCGCGATCGCCTGCTTCGCGCTCACCGCCGGCGCCCCCTTCTGGTTCGACCTGCTCGGCAGACTGGTGAACATGCGCGCCACCGGCCCCAAACCCCGGGCCGCCAACGGATAGATCAGGGCCCTTCCGTCGGCGAGCCGGCTGGTGCTGGCACCGGCACCGGCACCGGCACCGGGTGGATGCCGAGCTGGTCGAGACGTCGCACCAGCGCCTCCAGGGTCGGCCGAGGATGCCGGTAGAACTCCGAGCCGCGGATCCGGAAGAACGTCCAGCCGAGCCGTTCCAGGATCCGCTGGCGGCGCAGATCCGCCTCCCACTGGTCGGGCCCGTGGAAACGGTCACCGTCGCATTCGACCGCGAGGCGGGGGCCGCGGCGCCCCACACCCCCGGCGGTGGCTCCTTCGGTGACGGCTTGCTCGGCGGTGGCTCGCGTGGTGGCGACCCCTTCGACGACCAGGTCGATCCGGTAGCGCCCGACCGGATGCTGGGGGCGCACCCGGTAGCCGCGGGCGAGGAGCTCGCGCAGGACGGCCCGTTCGAACTCGCTCTCGCAGCGATTGGCCAGATCCGCGTCGAGCCGTCCGGTCTGCCCGGCGTACATGTACTCGATCAGCTGGCGCCGCACATCGTCGTCGCGCAGCGTGGCCGGGTCGACGCTGTGGAACACCCACATCTGGTTGYGGGCGCGGCTCGCGGCCACGTTGACTCGTTGCTGGTCGCGGCGGCGGGTGGCGGCCGAGCGGTTGTCGTCCGCGACGACGGAGATGAAGATGACGTCCCGTTCGTCGCCCTGGAACTGGTACGGGTCGCCGACCCGCAGGTCGCGGCGGGAGAACTCGCGCTCCCCGAGCCGTTCGACTAGGGTGTGTTCGATGAGGCGGGGCTGGYCGGCRCCGAGCAGGGTGACCACGCCCATGCTCATCCCGTCGTAGGCCGGGTCGGCGCAGCAGGCGAGGACCCGCTCGACGAGGGCCTGCGCCTCCGCTGGGTTCGCGTCGCCGAAGCGGGTCTGCGACCGGGCGCCCCGGGGGACCCGGACGGGTCGCAGCGGCGCGCCGAGGGCGAGCTCCGGATCCTCCCGCAACGGCAGGATCTGCTGGTCGTAGAAGCGGTTGGAGAAGCCGATGATGTCGGGCAGGCAGCGGAAGTGCTCCTTGAGCACGATGGTGCGCGGGAAGACCCGGGCCGCGGTGTCGTAGAGACTCGCCTCCACGTCGAGCAGCGAACGCTGGGCGACGTCGGGCAGGTGCGCGTCGATCAGGGCATGAACCTTGGCCCGTTCGATGCCGACGGCCTCCGGACTCGTCTGGGCGTCGTCGCCGACGACGACAGCCTTGCGGGCCAGGCTCAGCACGCCGAGGGCCAGCAGGTCGCACTGGCTGGACTCGTCCACGATGACCACGTCGAACAGGTCGTCGGCGCCCGGGTCGAAGCTCTCCATCACCCGGTGCGTCGGCATGATCCACACCGGCACGGCGCCCATCGCCGCCCGCATGTGGGCCCGGGCCTCGGCGCGCCACCGCGGGGCGTACTTCCCGGTGCCCTTCCCGATCCGGTCGAGTGCCTGTACCCAGCCGGTCAGCGCCCGGCGCTGGGAGTCGCCGAGCCGGATCGCCAGGCCCAGCCGGGCGGAGCGACGCGCAGTCTCCAGCACCAGGGCGCGCACGTGCCGCGAGGCGTCGGCGAGCTGACGGCCGAGCGTGGTGAGGTCGCCGTCGGAGTGCAGGTCGTCGAGCCAGGTCTGGGCCTGGCGCCAGCGCCACGCCTCGCTGGCCCGCACCGCCTCGCCGCAGCTCGACGGGTCACCCTGTCCGGTGAGGATGGCGTCGGTCCACAGCGGCGCGACCGCGCGCAGCCGGGCCGCCAGCCGGTCCCGGCGTTCCACGCCGGGGCGCAGCGCCGCCAGCCGGGCGCTCTCGTCGAGCAGCRCCGTCCATGTCGCCAGGTCCCGCCTGGTCAGCGCCTCGTGCAGGTCGGCCCACACCCGGCCGGCCCGCGGGCTACGGCCTCCCTCGGCGAGCGCCCGTTCTACCTCGGCGAGCGCGCCGGCGATCTCCTTCTCGCGCCGTCGGCCGGTCGCCGTGGCAAGCAGGCCGGCGAGGTGGGAAAGCGTGTCCGGGTCGGAAGGCGTCGTCGTGACGGGATGGCCGGTGGGATGGCCGGCGGGATGGCCGGCGGGGAAGACAGCGCGCAGCCGGGCGGACAGCTCCGGTGCCGCCCGGCGTTCCCAGTCGACGGCGTCGGCGAGGCCGCCGGCGACCGCGTCGAGCCGGGTGAGGACGTCGGGTGCCGCGGGCTCGATGGCCTCACCGCCGAGGGCGGCGGCGATCGCGGCCTGACGGGCGGCGGCGGCTGCCAGCGTCTGACGGCGGCGCACCTCTGCCTCGACGATTGCCACGTCCTCCCCCGTGCGCGCGGCCAGCCCATCGACGCGCACCGCGTCGTGCAGGTCCCGCAGCTCCCGTCCGCCGAGGCGGGGGATCCCCCGGCCGGCGGCGAAGCGGCCCCGCAGGTCGGCGAGCAGCCTCAGCTGGACCCGCGGGTCACCGGCGGGCAGCTCGATGGAACGGCCGAAGGTGAGGGTGGTCAGACGGCGCAGCTCGGCGACCTCGGCGGCGAGGGCCGTGGCCTGGTCGGCCCAGAACCTGGCCTGCTCACCCGACGCCGCGCACTGCGCCCGGGCGGTGGTGAGCCAGCCGACCGACAGCCGGCGCAGCCGGTCGGCGGCGGCCCGGGTGTCCTCGACCAGGGCACGGACGCCGTCGGCACCGTCGGCACCGTCGACGTCGAGCGCGTCGAGCGCGTCGACGGACAGGCCGGCCTGTTCGAGGTCGGCGAGCCCGGCGCGGATCTCGTCGAGTTCGTCGTGCAGCCGGCCGAGGGCGACCGCGCCCGGCAGCGACGCGCCGTCCGGCAGGTCGCCCGGCAGATTGCCCGCGGCGGCCCGGGCGTCGGCGGGGGTGATCTCGCGCGCGGTCCGGTAGAGCTCGGCGAGCTCGGCCGGGCCGAGCGGAAGCGCGCGGGTGGGGTCGAGCCGGTCGGGAACGAACCCGAGCTCCTCCGCGCGCTCGGCCAGCCAGCTCGCCACCTCCGGCGCGCGTTCCCGCCCGTGCGGCAGCTCGAACTCCCGCGCCTCGCCGGCCAGCAGGTCGATCATCCGCAGTTCGAGGGCGCGGGCGGTGGCGCGGGCGGCGTCCAGCTCCTCGGCGAGGGCCTTCACGGCCGCGGTCTCCCGCGCCGGGTCGACCTCGCTGACCGCCCCGGAGATCTCCACGATGGCGGCGCGCAGTTCGTCGAGGTCGGCCCGGCTCGACCCGAGCACGGCGACGGTCAGGTCGCGCAGCTCCCGCGGGATCTTGTCGCGCAGCACCGCGAGGGCCTGTTCGTCCTGCGCGGTGACGAGCACCCGCTGCCCATGCGCCACGAGGTGGCAGATCATGTTCGCGATGGTGTGGCTCTTACCGGTGCCGGGCGGCCCTTGCACGGTGACTCCGCGGGCGCCCGCGAGCTGCCGGGCGATCCGCTCCTGGTCGGCGTTCGTCGGCAGCGGCATCAGCAGGCGTTCACCGAGCCCCGCGGGGGAGTCGTCGTGACCGCGCCGGCCACGGCCTCGATCGGCGTGGGCACCCTCGGGGAGGGTGCCGTCGGCCCGATCGTCCCCGCCGAGCGCGGCGGCGACGAGCCTGTCGTCGGCGACCACGGCGGCGATGGCCTCGGGGAGCAGGTCCCGTTCGGCGAGGGCGGTCCGCAGCTCCGCGTAGAACTGCGCCTGCAGGGCCGGCCGCGGCCGCACGTACACCGCCCAGGTGTCGACCAGGACGGGGCTCGGCCCCGGCGGGGGCACCGGACCGGTGGTCGCGCGGGCGTCCAGCCCGAGCGGCGCGAGGATCTGGCGGTGCAGCTCGGCCTGGGCCGGGGCGTCCCACGGATCGGCCGGCGCCGTCCGCAGCCGGTCGCGCAGGGCCGACATCTCGTCCAGACCGGGGAGGCCGAGGCCGTGCAGGGGCTCGGTTTCCAGGCTCACCGGACCGTCGGGATGCAGCCGGATGACCCCGGAGTCCGGATCGACCGTCAGCACCATGCGGGTGACGAGCAGYGGATGGATGATCGTCGCGTCGCCGACCCGCCAGCACAGCACCGAGTGCCCCCAGGCCAGCTCCACGGTCGCGGCCTCGCGCTGCAGCCGCAGGCGCAGGTCGAACAGGCGCTGGTAGAGGGCGCGCGCGTCGCGGGCGGCGCGTGCCTCGGGCGCCCACGGCCGCCACACCTGACGCACCCAGGCGTCGAGCAGTGCGACGGCGCCCGGCGGAGCGTCCCGCTCCTCGCCCGGGACACCGGGAGGCTCGCGCTCCCCGGTCTGCTCGACGGCCTCCGCGTCCAGGAGATGGGCGGGGATGGTGGGTGGGGCGTCCGGGCTCACCACCGTCCCGGCCAGGTAGCGGTCGAGCGGGGGTGGCCAGCTCGGCGCGGCCGGCTGGGGTACCCGGGCGACCTCCAGCCAGCTCTCCCGCTGCGTTGTCGGGCCGAGYCGGACCCCCGGATGGGACGGGACGTCAGCCGGAAGGAGCGGAGCGGGGACGTACTCGGCGAGCTGGCGACGGGGGGCACCGCGCCGTTCGGCGGCGAGCGCGGCCAGGTAGTCCAGGAGCCGAAGCGACCGGCCACGGACCTGATCACGAGCGGACATCGGGCTCCTCGGCTGGCGGGCTGGGTCAGGGCGCGGCGGCGCGACGCCACCTGCCGCCCGCGCCTTCGCCTGATCGACCTTACGACCTGTCTCCGACACAATCGCCGGCTTCCGGCCTGTCCCGCTCGGACCGCCGCCCGGACCGCCGCCCGGGGACGCGCGGCGCGGTTCCGTCCGTGGCCGCACCTACGCCGGACGAGGCGGCCGACGCCTGATCCACTACCGGGGACGCACGTGGGGTGGTGAACTGTCGGCGTGTCGACCCTGTCGTCTCCTGGACACRCATAGTGACCATCGGTACCGTCCGACGTCGTCTGGTCCGACGTCGTCCGGTCGGGCTGCGCCAAGTCGGGCTGCTGGGGGAGAACCACCATGGGATTGCGTTCCGGCGGTGCCGCCGTGCTCACGAGCATGCTGCTTGTGCTGGCCGCGGTTCCGGTCGCGGCTTCGCGCCCCGCGGACGGCCCGTCGCGTTCCGTGGCGGAAAGCTCGCGTTCCATCGACGAGGCGCCGGACCAGGTCTCGCTCCGTGCTGGTGATGGGGACCACGGCCGTGGTGGTGATGGAGACCCCGGAGCGTCCGCCGGCACGGGTGCGCCTCGGCCCCCCGCCCCGGACAGGACCGGGACGGGGGGCCGCGGGAACTCGCTTTCCTATACCGGTGGGCAGATCAGCGTCCTTGCCGTACTGGCGGTGCTGTTGCTCGGTGGGGGAGCCTTCTGGCGGCGCGCGCACCGGGCCGGGTTGTCCTGAGCGCGGTGACCTGCCGGCTGCCGGCCGGCGAATCTGGGGGACCTGAGCACAGTTTGCGGTCCCTGGACCRTGACGGGCTCCCCCAAATTCGGCCGCCGCGCGATGGTGGTCACTGCATGAGCTGACCGTCTACCGGACTTCGCGGCCGCCGACGTCGCGGGGCTTCCKGATCCGGATCTGGTCTGGCCTGGCCTGGTCTGGCCTGGGTTATCCGGCTCGGACGGTCTGCCCGCATCGCCTGCCCGCATCGCCCGGAGGTGTCCGCCCGGGACAGGTCGGGACGGGGTTGGCAGGTTGTTACGCCGGTTTCGCGCCTATGAAGCCATTGTTTCCGTCCGCAGGTTGCGGGTTATCCCGTCGACGGGGTCGTGGTGGGTGGTTTGGGTCGGTACTCTCGGGGTGGAGAAACCTAGGATGATCGGGGGTGTCCGTGCTCCTCTGGTCCAGGTAAGTATGAAGCGAAGTCACCGAGACTGATGTAGCGCCGATCGAGACGTGAGGGCCGGGTAACGGTGGGTGCACCAATACTGGTGGATAATGCCGATCTGGCGGTCAAGACCCTGGGGGTCTGCCGGATTGACTCCCCGCTCCTGCCGCTGCTGGGGGAGCGGCCGACGACGCAGCATTACATCGATGAGTCGGACAAGGTCCTCTACGACGACACCGCCCTGATGATCTCCTCGCGTGGTGTCGYGCTCGATGACCTGCCCGGATTCGAGCCGGCCGGGCCGCGCCGGAAGATCTACTTCGACCCGTCGAAGACCCGGGTGGGCATCGTCACCTGCGGTGGGCTCTGTCCCGGGTTGAACAACGTGATCCGCGGTCTGGTGCTGGAGCTGACCTCGCACTACCGGGTTCGGCGGATCTTCGGATTCCGCAACGGGTACCAGGGCTTCATCGCCCGCTACGGCCACGACGTCGTCGATCTCACCCCGGAGAGCGTCGCCAACATCGACGAGGACGGCGGGACGATCCTCGGCAGTTCCCGCGGCCAGCAGGATCCCGCCGAGATCGTCGACTGCCTCTCCCGGATGAACATCAACATCCTGTTCGTCATCGGCGGTGACGGCACCCTGCGCGGGGCCGGGCAGATCGCCCGGGAGGCCGAGACGCGCGGGGAGAAGATCGCCGTGGTCGGCATCCCGAAGACGATCGACAATGACATCCCCTACATCGACCAGAGCTTCGGCTTCCAGACGGCCTTCGGCAAGGCCGCGGAGTCCATCCGGGTCGCGCACGCCGAGGCGACGTCCGCGCCCGGCGGGCTCGGCGTGGTCCGGCTCATGGGCCGCCACTCGGKATTCATCGCCTGCTACGCGACGCTGGCGAAGAGTAACGCGGACGTGGTGCTCATCCCGGAGTTGCCGTTCAAGCTGGAGGGCGACGGCGGTCTGCTGAACTACGTGCGTCGCCGGGTGGCCGAGCGCGGCCACGCCGTCGTCGTCGTCGCCGAGGGTGCCGGCCAGGAGCTTGTCGTCGGCCAGCCGGAGAGCACCGACGCGTCCGGGAACCGCAAGCTGCACGACATCGGCCCGGAGCTCTCCCGCCGGATCAAGGAGTACTTCGACGCCGAGGGCATCGAGCTCAACCTGAAGTACATCGATCCCAGCTACGTGATCCGCAGCGTGCCGGCGAACCCGTACGACAGCGTCTACACGATCCGGCTCGCCCACGCGGCCGTGCACGCCGCGATGTCCGGCCGCACGGAGATGGTCGTCGGCCGCTGGCGGCGGCGGTTCATCCACATCCCGATCCCGCTCGCGATCAGCCAGCGCAACCAGGTCGACCCGGCCGGCGATCTGTGGATGTCCGTCCTCGAAGCGACCGGCCAGCCCCCCCGCTTCGAATAGCCGAGTAGCCAGCCCCCTCTCTTGCCTTTCCAGAGGGATAAAAGGGACGTCGAAGCCTCTGGATAGGCAAGATTCCCGGTGTGGCCGTGCGTGTCCACAAGGACGAATCGGGCTCGGGGCCTCTGGACAGACACCCACCGGAACAGCCCACGGTGTGCCGCGATCAGGTCGGGCCGGGTCAGGCCGGGTCGGGCCGGGTCAGGCGGCGGATCCACCAGAAGCAGAAGCCGGTCCGTCATGCCGGACGACGGGCGCCGATCACCGTAGGGTACGACGACAGACGCACMCGGCCCGCCGCGCCCGACCTGGATGTGCTGGCCGGACACTGTTCGGACCTGGTGGGTAGGAGGGCAGGGAGTACGTGGAGGTCTTCGAGACTCATCGGAGCCTGATCGAGGACTATGCGGCCTTCACCGACTCCCTCGTCGAGGTTCGCGACGAGAAGATCAAAGATTATCTCGAGCGGGAGCGGGCGGCGAAGGTCCRCTGGCCTGACCCGTGGATCTCGCTCAACCCTGCGTTCGCCTCCGGCGGCACGGTCGACGAACTGGTCGGCACGGGTCTGCTGCACCCCGACTGCGGCAGATTCTTCCGGGTCAAGAGGGATTCCGGCGATCCCGGCGGGCGGTCGCTGACGCTGTATCGGCACCAACGGGAAGCCATCGAGGCGGCCCGGGACGGCAGCAGCTATGTGCTCACCACCGGCACGGGATCCGGTAAAAGCCTTTCCTACATCGTGCCGGTCGTGGATTCCGTCCTCCGTGACCCCCGCCCGAACCGCATCTCGGCGATCGTGGTCTACCCCATGAACGCGCTGGCGAACAGCCAGCTCCACGAGTTGAAGAAGTATCTCGAATGGGGAATACCCGTGGATGGCCGGTCGGTCACCTTCGACCGGTACACCGGGCAGGACTTGGCCGAGTCCCGGCAGCGGATCCTGGATCGGCGTCCCGACATCCTGCTGACGAACTACGTGATGCTCGAGTACATCCTCACCCGGCCGCACGAGCGCCAGGCGCTGATCGGGGCAGCCGCCGGCCTTCGTTTCCTTGTCCTCGACGAACTACATACCTATCGCGGCCGTCAGGGTGCTGACGTCGCACTGCTCACCCGACGGCTGCGGGACGCGTGCGAAGCACCGGACATGCAGTGCGTCGGTACCTCGGCCACCATGTCCAGGAAGGCGTCCTTCGAGGAGATGYGCCGCGAGGTCGCCGTCGTGGCGGGTCGGTTGTTCGGCACGGAGGTTCGGCCCGACCGGGTCATCGGTGAGACGCTCGAACGCGCGACGGCGTGGCGACCGGTCAGTGACGTGGAGTTGCGGGCCCGGGTCATCGACGCCGAGCCGATGGATGCCGAGCCGATGGATGCCGAGCCCATAGATACCGAGCCCATAGATACCGAGCCGATGGATGCCGAGCCGCCGGTGCGGGTCGGTGAGCAGGTACCGCTCGACCCAACCGGCGCGCCACCGCCGAGCGGGGGCCGGTCCCAGCCCTTTGCGCGGCTCGCGGGCGATCCGCTGGCGATCTGGGTCGAGGACACCTTCGGTCTGGCTCTCGGTCCCGGAGACCGGTTGGTGCGGGAGGACCCGACGACCCTGGCCGCTGCCGCCGAGAAGCTCGCCGAGCGGACGGATCTCCCGGTGGAAACCTGTGCCGGCGCCATTCAGGCCATGCTCGTCGAGGGCGCGGYGGTGCGTCATCCGGAGCACGGCAGACCGTTGTTCGCCTTTCGTCTGCACCAGTTTCTCTCCAAGGGGGACACGGTCCACGTCAGCCTGGAACCGACGACGGTCCGGTATATCACCAGTCAATACCAGGTGAGTGTGCCCGGATCGCGGGACAAGGTACTGCTGCCGCTGGCCTTCTGTCGTGAATGTGGCCAGGAATATCTCGTCGTCGCGCGCAGCAGGGACACCCCTCGCCGCTATACTCCCCGCCGGGAGTCGGCCGCGGTTGAAAGTGAAGTCGATCTCGGCTATMTCTATGTGAGCGAGGATCATCCCTGGCCCGCCGATCCCATCGCCGAGGGGTGTTTTCCGGACACCTGGTTCGACGTCGACGAGCACGGGCATTCGTTCGTCCTGCCGAGACTCGCCGATCAGGTGCCRCGCCGGGTCCGGGTGACGGCGGACGGCAGCGAGGTCGAGACGGACGGCGAGCGCGCCGTGTTCCTTCGTGACATGTCCGGTTCCGGGGCGTCCGGTTCCGGGGCGTCCGAGCCGATGACGGCCTGGTTCATCCCGGCGCCGTTCCGGTTCTGCCTGCGCTGCCGGGTCTCATACGAGCAGCTGCGGGCCCAGGACTTCGCCAAGCTGGCCTCGTTCGCAGCCGAGGGCCGCAGCTCGGCCGTGTCGTTGGTCAGCACCAGCATCGTGCGCAACCTGCGGCGCCAGAAGGCGTTGGACTCCCGGGCCAAGAAGCTGCTCACCTTCGTCGATAACCGCCAGGACGCGAGCCTGCAGGCCGGGCATCTCAACGACTTCGTGCAGGTCACCCAGCTACGCGGCGCGCTGTACCGGGCCGCGCGCGCGGCGGGCCCCGCCGGCCTGCGGTTCGACTCGGTTGCCGAGCGTGTTACCGATGCGCTGGACCTGCCGATGCGGTCGTTCTCCGCGATCGAGGAGCCGGTGTTCAGCCAGCGCGACAACGTGCTGCGTGCGCTGCGGGCGGCGATCGGGTACCGCGTCTACGCCGATCTCGAACGAGGTTGGCGGGTGACCATGCCGAACCTCGAGCAGACCGGCCTCATCACCTTCGACTACGTGGACCTGGACGAGATCGCCCAGCACCAGGCGTCGTGGGCGGCAACCCATGCCCTGCTGCGCGACGACGATCCCGAGCACCGGGCGCTGCTCGCCCGCATCCTGCTGGACGAGATGCGCCGGGCGCTCGCCGTCGACGTCGACGCCCTCACCCAGCCTGGCCACGAGCGCATCGTCCAGACATCCGACCATCTGCTACGCGGGGTCTGGGCGGTGTCGGGGGACGAGCCGCGGGTGCTCGAACGCACCGCCTATCCATTCCCGGGCGGCCGGGGAGGCATGCGGGACGCCGTACACGTCACCGGTCGTGGTGCGTTCGGCCGCTACCTGCGCCGACCGCACGAGTTCCCGCGCCACCGTGGCCGGATCCGGCTGGACGACGCCGAGGCCGTGATCCACGACCTGTTCACGGTGCTGGAGCGCCATGGCCTGATCGGGCAGGTGATGGTCACCGGGCCGGCCCGCGGTGGCGCGCGGGCTCAACGGGGCCCGGCGGGCTACCGGGTGAAGGCGTCGGCGCTCATCTGGCGGGCCGGGAACGGTCGACGTGGCGCGGAGGACCCGCTGCGCCGCGTGGTCGACGACACCGTCGGCGCACGGGTCAACCCGTTCTTCCGCGATCTGTACTCGCACGCCGCCGCGGAGCTCGCCGGCATCGTCGCCCGCGAGCACACCGCCCAGGTCCGGGCCCAGCAGCGGCAGGACCGGGAGGAGGCGTTCCGCCGCGGGGGCGACCCGGCCGAGGGCGGGCTGCCCCTGCTCTACTGCTCGCCGACGATGGAGCTTGGCGTCGACATCGCGGACCTCAACGCCGTCATGATGCGCAACGTCCCCCCGACCCCGGCCAACTACGCGCAGCGTTCGGGCCGGGYCGGGCGCGGCGGCCAGCCGGCGCTCGTGACGACCTACTGTTCCACCGGCAGCGCGCACGACCAGTACTACTTCCGCCGGTCGAAGCTGATGGTCGCCGGTCGCGTGACCCTGCCCCGGCTCGACCTCGCGAACGAGGATCTGGTCCGTTCGCACGTACATGCCATCTGGCTCGCCGAGAGCGGCGCGAGCCTGCACCGCGGCCTCACCGACGTCCTCGATACCGCCGAGGGCCCACGCGGCGAGCTGCCACTGCCGATCCGGGAGGATCTCGCCGCTCACCTGGACGACCCCGCCGTGCGGGCCCGCACGGTGCGGCGGGCCGAAGCGGTGCTCGCCGAGGAGACGAAGAACAGCCCCTGGTGGTACGACCGGTGGATACCCGACGTCGTGAACGGGGCGTTCCTCGCGTTCGACGGAGCGTGCGACCGGTGGCGGGCGATGTACCGGCAGGCGATCGCCGACCAGCGGGAGCAGAACCGCCGGGTGCTCGACCGATCCACCCAGTCGAAGGCACGGGCGGYCGCGCGCCGACGTCGCTACGAGGCCGAGCAGCGCCTGTACCTGCTCACCAACGACTCCCTTGACCAGCAGCTCTTCAGTGATTTCTACTCCTACCGCTACTTCGCGTCCGAGGGTTTTCTGCCGGGTTATTCMTTCCCCCGGCTGCCGTTGGCCGCCTACATTCCCGGCAGCCGGCGGGGCGACGGGTCCTACATCCAACGGCCCCGGTTCATCGCGGTCGGCGAGTTCGGCCCGGGCGCGCTGATCTATCACGAGGGTGGGCGGTACCAGGTCACCAGCGTCCAGGTCCCAGGCTCGGAGCACGGCGTCCCCGGATCGGTGGCGACGATCGAGGCACGGCTGTGCGAGTCCTGCGGCTACTGGCATCATCGCGACGCGGCCGTGAACCGGTGCGAGGAGTGTGGCGTGGCGCTGGGCGGCGGYCGGGCCGGGCTCATGCACCTGCAGACGGTGACCACCACCCATCGCCGGCGGATCTCCTCCGACGAGGAGGAGCGCCGCCGGGCCGGTTTCGACCTGCTCACCACTTTCCGGTTCAGCCGGCACGGGGTCCGGCCGGGACGGCTCGCCGCGGACGTGCGCGGCCCGGATGGGGAGGATCTCGCCGAGTTCGTCTACGGCGATACCGCGACGATCCGGATCATCAACCAGGGCCTGCGGCGGCGGGCGGACAAGAACGACGTCGGCTACTGGCTCGACACCGTCAACGGCCGGTGGCTGAATGAGAGACGGGCCGGCGAGCTGCGGGCCGGGGATCTCACGGAGGAGGAATCCGGCCTCGACGAGTTCGCCGACGACCCGCGGGCCCGCAAGATCATCCCGTACGTGGAGGACCGGCGCAACATCGCCGTCGTCCGGCTCGCCCGGCCGGTCTCCGACGAGGTGGCGACCTCGGTGCGGTACGCGCTCGAACGCGGCATCGAGGCGCTGTTCCAGCTTGAGGACGCGGAGCTGGAGTCCCAGCGGCTGCCCGACCCGGACGGCCGGGGCCGGATGCTCTTCGTCGAGAGCGCGGAGGGCGGCGCGGGCGTGCTGCGCCGCCTGCATGACGAGCCGGAGGCACTGGCGGAGGTGGCGCAGGAGGCGCTGCGCATCGTCCATTTCGATCCGAAGACCGGGGCGGACACCGACCGGGCGCCGGGCGCGCGGGAACGCTGCGAACGGGGCTGCTACGACTGCCTGCTCTCCTATGGCAATCAGTCCGACCATACCGTCATCGATCGACATGCCGCGGTCGAGATCCTTCGTGCCCTGACGGCGGCCCGTACCGAGCCACGGCACGGCCACGCGGGCGGCGCGGAGGGGCACGCGGAGGCGTTGCGCGAGCGGGCGGGGTCGGGGTTGGAGCGGCAACTTGTAACATTCCTCCGCGAAGAGGGTTATCGGTTACCTGACGCGACGCAAATGCTTGTATCGGACGCGGCGGCGCGGCCGGACTTCGTTTACCGGCTGCCGTCGGGGGCGGTGGCCGTGTTCGTCGACGGTCCGCACCATGACGCCGCCGCCGCGGCCGCGCGGGACGCCGACGCCGAGGACCGGCTGGCCGACCTGGGGTGGCTGGTCGTCCGGTTCCGGTATGACGCGGAGTGGGGGGAGATCGTGGCGCACTACCCGAACGTTTTCGGCCCCGGGCGGCGCGGCTGATGGCGGCCGTCTCGACGCCGCGCCACCCCACCCCGGCCGGCGCCACCCCGGCCGGCGCCACCCCGACCCGCGACTTCGAGCCGGGGTCGCTGGTGAAGGCCCGCGGGCGCGAATGGGTGGTCCTGCCCGGCGACGACCCGAATTTCCTCGTCGTGCGGCCGCTCGGTGGGGACGAGGAGTACGTCACCGGGCTGTTCCGGGACGAAGCGACGTCCGTGGGTTTCCCGCCGCCGGATCCGGCGGCGGCCGGCGACCACCGTTCCATCTCCATTCTGGCCACCGCGTTGCGGCTCGGCTTCACCGCGAGCGCCGGCCCGCTGCGCTCGCTCGCCGCCGTCGCGGTCACTCCCCGGCAGTACCAGCTCGTCCCGCTGCTCCTCGCGCTGCGCCAGGACCCGGTCCGCCTGCTCATCGGCGACGACGTCGGGATCGGCAAGACGGTGGAGGCGGCTCTCATCGCCAAGGAGCTGCTGGTGCAGGGGGACGCCACCGGGCTGACGGTGCTCTGCCCACCCGCGCTCGCCGAACAGTGGCGGGCGGAGCTGGCCGACAAGTTCGCCATCGAGGCCGAGCTGGTCCTGACGTCCACGGTCACCGGTCTGGAGCGCCGAGCGGGCGGAGTATCCATCTTCGAGCACTTCCCGTTCACGATCGTCTCGACGGACTTCATCAAGACGGATGAGCGCCGGACGCTGTTCGCGCGGTCCTGCCCGGACCTGGTGATTGTCGACGAGGCGCACACCTGCGTCCCGGCGGCCGGCAGCGCGTCCAGCAGCGCCGGACAGAAGCGTTACGACCTGCTGCGCGGCATCRCCGACCGTCCCACGAAACAGGGCCGCCCCCGCCACCTTCTGCTGGTCACCGCCACGCCCCACTCCGGTAAGCAGGACGCGTTCCGGGATCTGCTGAGCCTGCTCAGCCCGCGGCTCGCGCTGCTCGACCTGGACACCGTGCGTGGCCGGGATGAGCTCGCCCGGCACTTCGTGCAGCGCCGCCGCCGCGACATCCGCCGCTATCAAGGGCAGGACACCCCCTTCCCGGAGGATCGCCAGTACCGCGACGTGGGGTACCGGATGAGCGTGGCCTACTCCGGGTTCCACGAGGAGGTGCTCGCCTTCGCCCGGGAGACGGTCACGAATCCCGACGGGGAGCGGACCCGCCGGGTGCGGTGGTGGTCGGCGCTGGCCCTGCTGCGATCGGTGGCGTCCTCGCCGGCCGCGGCGGCGGCGACCTTCACCGCGCGGTCGGTCACCGCCGCCGCCGGATCGGCGGCCGAGGCAGACGCRCTGGGCCGCCCCGGCACCTACGATCTGATCGAAGCCGAGGCGATCGACGGGCTGGACGTCGCCCCCGGTGCGCTCGACGACACCCTCTCCGCCGGGGCGCGGGCGACACTCGCGAGGCTGGCCGGCCGGGCCAAGGAGCTGGAGCTGGCGGGGAAGGAGCACGACGCCAAGCTGACGACGCTGATCAAAGAGATCAAGGGTCTGCAGGCCGACGGGTACGACCCGATCGTGTTCTGCCGCTACATCCCGACGGCGGAATACATCGGCAGGCAGCTTACGGCGACGTTCGGGAAGAAGGCGACGGTCGAGACCGTCACCGGCGAGCTGCCCCACGCGGCGCGGGCCGCCCGCATCGAGAGGCTCACCGCCACCCCGGGCCGGCACATTCTCGTCGCTACCGACTGCCTGTCCGAGGGCATCAACCTCCAGGAGAGCTTCCAGGCGGTGATCCATTACGATCTGGCCTGGAATCCGACCCGTCATGAGCAGCGCGAGGGCCGGGTCGACCGGTTCGGCCAGCGGAAGTCGTACGTCCGCGCGGTCACCCTGTACGGCGCGGACAACGGCATCGATGGTCTCGTGCTGGACGTCCTGCTGCGCAAGCACCGCCGGATCGCCCGCGACACCGGGGTGACGGTCCCGGTTCCCGACAACGCCGAGAGCCTGCTCATCGCCATGCTCGAAGGGCTGGTCCTGCGCCGCAGGGACGGCGAGCAGCTCATCCTCGATCTCGACGTCGTCCGGACCGACGACGAGGTGACCGACGAGTGGCACAGCGCCGCCAAGCGGGAGTCCCGGACGCTGACGAAGTACGCCCACAGCGGAGTCGACCTGGACGAGGTGCAGGGCGTGCTGGACGACGTGCGGGAAGCCCTCGGCAGCCAGGCCGACGTCCGCCGGTTTGTCCTGAACACCCTCGACGAGCTGGGCGTGAAGGTGGTTCCGACGGAGACCTCGGACGGTCTCGTCGCCGACGTGACCGGGCTGGACCCCCTCTACACCGACGCCCTGCGCGTGTCGCCGGGCGGCGCGGGCCGGCTGGTTCTGCACGACGACCTGCCGGTTCCGCCCGGCCATCGGGCCCTGGTGCGCACCGACCCGGCGGTCACGGGGCTCGCCCGCGCGGTGCTGGAGGAGGCGCTGGACGACCGGACCGGGGTGATCGCCCCGGTGGATGATCCCGGGCCCGCGGGGGCGGGCGCTCCCGCGGACCCGGMGGGTGGTGCGGTGCGGCGCCCGCCGGGGGCGCGCTGCGGGGTGTTCCGCACCTCCGCGGTGGCCACGCGCACGGTGGTGCTCCTCGTGCGTTACCGGTTCCATCTGACGCTGCCCGGCGCGGCGAAGACCGTCGACACCGTGGCCGAGGACGCGCGCCTGGTCGGCTACCGTGGCCGCGGGGAGAACCGCGAGTGGCTGACGCCGCCCGACATCGACCGGCTGTTCGCCGTCGACCCGGAGAACGCCCTGCCCGAGTTCGTTCGCCGGCAGGCGCAACGCGCCATCACCGAGCTCGCCGACGTCGCGCCTGAGCTGGACGCGCAGGGCGAGCGGCTCGCCGAGGCGCTGCGCGAGGCCCACCTGCGGTCCCGGGAGGTCGCCGGGCTACGCCGCCGCCGCGGGCTCACCGTCACCCCGCACGACCGGGCCGACGTCCTCGGGGTCTACGTCTACCTGCCGGCCGGGGCCGGCTTATGACACTGAGAATTGGGGACGTCGAGCTCCTCTCCGTCAGCCTCGAAGGCAGCCTGTTCACCCGGGACCTGGTGCGGCGGGTCAGGGACGCCGACCCGGAACTCGCCGGCACGCGCGCCGAGGACTATCACCTGGCGGCCGGGGAACGGCTCGGCGATGCGGCCAGCCGCCACTGGACGTACCTGCTCGGGGCGTACCGCACCTTCCGCGCGCGGCTCGCCGCCGAGGAGCGGTCGGTGACCGCGGGTGGGGCGACGGGCCCGGGGGCGACGGGCCCGGGGGTGACGGGCCCGGGGGTGACGGGCCCGGGGACGACGGGGACCACGCTGACCCGTGAGCTGTGGTTGCAGGTCCTGTTGGGCGAGTTGGGCTACGGCCGCGTCGCGCACGTGCGCCACCTCGGCGAGGACGATGCCATCAGCCACGAGTGGCGGCACGTTCCCGTCCACCTCRCCGCCTGGAAGCGCGATCTGGACCAGCGGCTGGGGCCGGCGAAGAGCGACCGGGCCCCGCAGCGCATGATGCAGGCGTTCCTCAACCGGCACGACGACCGGCTGTGGGGGATCCTTTCCAACGGCCGGAAGCTGCGGATCCTGCGGGAGTCGGCGGCCCTGGTCGGCCACTCCTACCTGGAGTTCGATCTCGAAGCCATCTTCGACGGCGAGCTGTACTCCGATTTCGAGGTGCTCTTCGCCTTCGCGCACGCCTCGCGGTTCGAGGCGCCCGATCGGGCGGGCGCGGCGCCGAACCCGGCGGACTGCTGGCTGGAACGCTGGCACACTTATGCGGCGGCCGCGGGCATCGTCGCCGGGGACAAGCTGCGGGACAACGTCGTGCGGGCCATGGCGGAGCTGGGCACCGGTTTCCTGGAGGCCAACCCCGGGCTGCGCGCGATGCTGGCGGCCGGCCGCCAGCACGGCGGGATGACTCCCGACGAGTTCCGCCACGAGCTGCTMCGGCTCGTGTACCAGATGGTCTTCCTGTTCGTCATCGAGGACCGGGACGTGCTGCATCCCCAGCCTCCCGAGGAGAAACCGGACGAGACGGCGCGGCAGCGGGCCGACCGCAAGCGCCTCACGGATCAGATCATCGAGGGCCGGCGGCGGTACGCCTCCTACTTCTCCACCGCGCGGCTGCGCCGCATCGCCTCCCGGCGGCGTGGTGATCAGCATGGTGACCTGTGGCGCGGGCTCGTCCTGGTGCTGGAGGCCCTGGGCAGCGACGGCGGCCGGCCCGAGCTCGCCCTGCCGGCCCTCGGCGGGCTGTACTTCACGGGTGGCTCGGCGACTGGGCGGGGCCGGTCCGGCGGGGCTGGTGCGGACGACCGCGAGACCGGTGCGGACGACCGCGACGCCCGTCCCGACGAGCTGCGCCGGCTCGAACTTCCCAACCGGCGGCTGCTCGCCGCGGTGAAGCTGCTCAGCCATGTCACGGATGACCGGGGCCGCCGGCAGCGGGTCGACTTCGCCCATCTGGGCGGGGCGGAGCTCGGCAGCGTCTACGAGTCGCTGCTGGAACTGGTGCCGGACCCGGATCTGCCGGCCCGGCGGTTCCGCCTCGCCGACGCGCCGGGCAACGAACGCAAAACCACCGGCTCCTATTTCACTCCGAACGCGCTCATCGACTCGCTGCTGAGGAGCGCGCTGGACCCCGTGATCGACCGGTACGCGGCATCCGGCGTTCCCGCGGACCTCCTGCGGATCACCGTGGTGGACCCGGCCTGCGGCTCCKGGCACTTCCTCGCCRCCRCCGCGCACCGGATCGCCCGCAGATAYGCGATCATGGACCGGGGAGACGACGAACCGTCCCGGGCGGAGATTGTGAAGATCCTGCCCGAGGTCGTCGCGCGGTGCGTCTACGGGGTCGACATCAACCCGCTGGCGGTCGAGATCACCAAGTTCTCGCTGTGGCTGGCGTCCGTCGAGCCGAACCGCCCGCTCGCCTACCTCGACCATCACATCAAGGTCGGCAACGCCCTGCTCGGCGTGACCCCGACGCTGCTGGACGGGGGAATCCCCGACGCCGCCTTCAAGGCGTTCGGCGACGATGATGCCAGCCGGGTCAGGGCCCTGCTGGCCGACAATCAGGGTGCTGTCTTCCTGGAGGCGCGGAAGTCCGCCGACATCAGTCACTTCGCCAACCTGCGCGGTCGGCAGGAGCTGCGTGAGATCATCGATCTGCGTGCACTGTCCCTGTCGGATGTCCGCGAGCAGGCGCGGCGGTACGAGGCCCTGGAGGCCATGCCCGAGCGCCRCCTCCACCTGCTGGCCGCCAACGCCTGGTGCGCCGCGTTCGTCTGGCCGAAGCCTGAGGGTGGGCCACCGGCGATCACGAATCAGCTCCTGTATCCGCTGATGGCTGGTTCGAAGGAGTTGTCACCGGAGCTGGCGAAGCTCCTGGACGACATCACGGACCGGTACCGTTTCTTCCATTGGCATCTGGAGTTCCCGGACGTCTTCCGCACGGATGACGATCCGGACGCTCCCGACGCGAACCCGGGCACCGGCTGGCGCGGCGGCTTCTCCTGCGTCCTGGGTAACCCGCCGTGGGAGCGGGTGAAGCTCCAGGAGAAGGAGTTCTTCGCGCACCGGGACGAGAAGATCGCCAAGGCCCCGAACAAGGCGGCCCGGCAGCGCCTGATCGACGCGCTGAAGGAGAGCGAGTTCGCCTCCGACCGTGCCCTGTACGCCGACTTCCAGGATCACCTGCGGGAGTCCGCCGGCTGGTCGCAACTGCTGCGGGACTCGGGCCGCTACCCGCTCACCGGCCGCGGCGACGTCAACACCTACGCCGTCTTCGMCGAGACAGCCCGGACCATCCTCGGCCCGCACGGTCGTGCCGGCCTGGTGCTGCCCACCGGCATCGCCACCGACGCCACCACCGCGCCGTTCTTCCAGGACGTCGTCGAGAAGGAGTCGCTCGCCGGGCTGGTGGAGTTCGAGAACGAGGAGTTCCTACTCAGCCGCGCGGTGCACCATAGCTTCCGCTTCTGCCTCCTGACTCTCGCCGGGCGTCAGGTCGGAGTCGACCGGGTGCCGTTCGCCTTCGGATCACGGCGGATGGTCGACGTGGCCGACCGGGCGTTCACCATGACACCGGCCGAGATCCGTCTCCTCAACCCGAACACCAGGACCGTCTCGATCTTCCGGTCCCCGCGAGACTCCCGTATCACCCTGGACATCTAWCGCCGCGTACCGGTTCTCTGGCAGGATGCGCCGCCGTCGAACCCGTGGCGTGTCTCGTTCAAAGCCATGCTGCACATGGCCAACGATTCCAAATATTTCCACACCCGTAAGGACCTGGAGAAGGCCGGCTGGCATCTCGTCGGTAACGTCTTCACGCGAGGGCCGGGCRAGGACGCCGAGTACATGCTCCCGCTGATCGAGGCGAAGAYGGTCCACCATTTTGACCATCGGTTGGGAACGTACGAGGGGCAGACCCAAGCTCAGGCGAACATGGGAACCCTGCCCCGGACGACGCCCAAGCAGCACGCCGACCCGAACTTCGTCACGCTGCCACGCTACTGGGTCGCCGAGGAGAAGGTCGAGAAGAAGATCGGCGAGCGGTGGAACCGCGGCTGGCTGCTCGGCTGGCGCGACATCGCCCGCGCCTCCGACGAACGGACCCTGATCAGCGGCGCGATTCCGCGTTATGCCGTGGGAGACAAGTTCCTCCTCGCATTGCCATCCGAACGGGGAGCCCTTCTGCAGGCAAACTTCTCCATGTTCGTGCTCGATTACTGTGCCCGACAGAAATTCGCTGGCACCTCGTTCAAGTACTTTCTCATGAAGCAGCTTCCCGTGCTGCCGCCGGAGCGGTATGACGAGCCGGTGGGGTGGCTGGCGGGGGAGGCGTCGGCGCGGTGGATCGAGGCGCGGGTGCTGGAGCTGACGTACACCGCCTGGGACATGCGGCCCTTCGCCGAGGACCTGGGTGATGCCGGGCCGCCGTTCGTCTGGGACGAGGAACGCCGGTTCGAGCTGCGGGCGGAGCTGGATGCCGCCTACTTCCACCTCTACGGCGTTGACCGGGATGACGTCGGCTACATCCTGGACAGCTTCCGGGCCTTCCGGAACAACGATCCGGAGCGGTTCGAGCGGACGAAGGCCCGCATCCTCGCGATCTACGACGCGATGGCCGCCGCGGAGGCCGATGGGCTCGCCTACGCCAGCCCACTGGCTCCGCCAGCCGGCCTCGCCCGCCGCCACTCGGCCACTCCCGGCCACCCTCGCCGCCTTCGGCGCGCACAAGGCACGGAGCCTGCTCCGGGCGACCAGTACGCCATCTGGTAGCCGTCCCCGGATCTCTGCGTACGATCTCAGCGCCGATCTGACTCCACCCGATCCCGACGACTCTGTCGGGCCGCCAGGATCAGCCGCGAAGCCTCACAGGTCGGTATAGCGATCGACATACAGAGTGGGCTTCTTGTCGCCGAAGATGCGCTTCCGCCTTTCTTCATCTTCCTTTCGTTCGTCTTCTTTTGCTTTCGTCAGCGTTTCCGTGGAGAAGGTTCGGGCGTTTCTCATTCCCTCGTTGAACTCTTTCTTTCGGCGAGCTTCGAACTCCTCGTCGGTTTCCTTGGTGGCTTTTTCGTTGATCTCTTCTTCGGACATAATTTTTCTCCTATTTCGACAGGGTTGCGACGGTAATGGGCTGGGGTATTATTGCGTTCTTTTGCGGATTTAATTCCTAGTTTTTTAAATCTATATTTCCGCCGTAGAGTGTCGCCGGTCCCGTAGCCTCTGGATTGATTCTCGACTTCGCTTGAAATCTTTGGTAGGCTGCTGGGTCAAGAATCTCAAGTTCTCCGTCAAGCTCCTTTACGGCGATCTGTCTGGGTTCGCTGTTTGTATCGAAGAGGAAGGCGCTGTCGGCTTTTTCTGCATAGCTTTCGAAGCCCTGAGAGAAGCCGCGGTGCGCCTTCAACTGGTGATCGATAGGAACGTATCGCCCGGACTGCTCGCCGCGGGCGGCGGCGCGTTCGACCGCGAGCTCTGGGTCTGCGCTCACTCCGAAYAGGCGTACTTCATATCCTTTCTCGTGCGCGTCGTCGATCAGCTTCATGGTCTTATCCGGATTACCTAGGGTGCTGTCGTAGATGATGTTGAGTCGGCGGTTCATGGCCTCACCGAGCACCGTCTTTGCCAGCGTACTGCTCTCCTCGTGAACGACATCAGCGGCTCGGGAATCCCCGGCCTGAGCGATGGCACCGAACTCCGGAATGAGTTCTTTGATGCCATCGGGATCGAGGCGCACGGCATTGTCGGTCCGAATGTGTCCATCAGCCACGAGGTTCCTGAGCACGAAGCCCTTGCCGGAGGCTCCGCCGCCGCCCATGAGGTCGAGGGTGGGGCTGCCCTGCTCCGGCGGCTTGGCATCGCCGATCACCTCCTTCACCAGATTCTCCCGGAGGGCGGCGCGTTCGGGGGTGTTGATGGTGTCCGTCGGGGTGAGGAGCGGATGGTCGTCCGGCAGAGTCCGCGGTGCCTCGCGGACGGCCCAGCGCTCCCGACCGGGGGCGGGCGCGTCCGGGGGCTCGGGGCGGTAGCGGCGGGCCGCGTCCTCCAACAGCGCCAGCTTGGCCTCGATCCGAGCCCGGTCGCTGTTCCCGGGCTCGGTGGGCGGGCGGACCTCGGACGGCCGGTCGCCGGTGGTGTCCGCCGGCGTAGCCGCGCCGCCGCCGGAACGGGCGAGCGCCGCCCTGTCGAGAAGGTCCAGCTTGGCGTCGATGCTGGAGGTGTTCCGGCTGGGAGCATCCCGGCCGGCCGGTCGCTCCTGATGGCGGGGCTCGGGTGAGTCGCCCGGGGAGGCGGCGCGGTCCAGCAGGTCGAGCTTTCTGTCGATCTCGGTGACCCGAGACTGCTCCGGGACCGGCCCACCGCCTGCGTCGGGTCGTTCCGGGGCGGTTTCGAGGCCACGGAACTCGGCCGGAGTCACCGCGGTAACCTGGCCGGAGACCGGCGAACAGCCATGGACGCTCCCGGGGCAGAAGAGAGCCATTCTCGTGACCGGGCCAACGGTATCGTATTCAGAAGCGCCTGGCACTTGTACGGCATCCCGGCGCGGAGAAGCGAGCCGGGCGGGATTGCCGCCTGTAATCACCTCCGGCGATCGGGGGGCGTATTTCTCCGCGGTCCACGTGAGCCGGCGCCGCGCGAAACAGATCGGTTCGCGCGCCTTCATGCTCGCGGTGAGGACGCTCCTGCCGGCCTGTGTGCCTGCTCACGGCAGCATCGATCTTCGGTTGCCGGCAGGCCTGCCGGGGGCGACGGGCGTTCGGTGCGTGAGGCGTGTGGACGGCGACAGCGGGAAACGGACGGCTCGATACCTCTCCGGACGGCCTGGCTGGCTCACCAGAATGATCACTCTGGGTAGTGGAAGTTTCGTTCGCTATGAGTGCTTCGTCGTTGTCTGATGACCTGATGAATAATTGCTCCCGATCAGATCCTGCGGGTGGATCGTCTCGGGGGCGGGTGCATGGCGGATCAGCTAGAGATCATCGGCGGGCTGCTGTACCGGGTTATGCGGATCTTGACGGAGGTCGGCGAGGCGTCTCCGGACGAGCTGTGGATGCGGATGCGTGCGTCCGATGCTGGCGCCGATCCCGGATGGCGGCGCGGATCAGGTGACGACCCGCGGAGCGCCGTCGCAAGGAAACTCGTCCTGCGGGGCGCTGTCTACCTGGCCAGGGCCGGTCATCTGAGTGAGAGCAACCGCCGGTGGCAGGCTACCGGAATCGGCCGGGATGCGTTGCGGGCGTCCCCGGACGAGGCCGCGTGGTGGCGTGATGTCACGGAGCACAACACTTACTGGCGGGAACACCGGAGCAGCCTTGGCCYGGTGGACGACGTCCTCGCGGTGCTGCCCGAACAGACCTGGGTCAGCGTCACGGATCTCTCGACGGTGGCCGATCTGACGGTCGACGGCCTCGTCCGCCATCTGTGCGGCTTCCGCCCCGAGGGCTGGTCGCGCGTACTCGACCCGGCGGGCCGGCCGCCGCGCGAGGCCCTCTTCACCGAGGACGAGTATCGCGACTGGCTGGACTGGTTCGAGGTCGAGGTCGGCGACCTGACGGCGGGGCGGGCTGCCGGCGAGCTGCGGCTGCCGCTCGACGACCTCCGCATGCTCGTCGAGTCCATCGCGCCGGAGCGGATCCCTCGCCGGGCCTGGCTGGTGCGCGGCGCGGACCGGCGTGGCCGTTCGCTGGCGCGGGATCTCTGGCTGGCCGACGAGGTCTGTTCCCTGCCCGGTGACCGGCTGGAGGTGCGGCCCGGGGTCGACCGGGAGCAGGTGCGCCGGGCGGTCGACCGCGAACACGCCTCGCTCACCTCGGCCCGGCGCGGCCGGCTCACCAGCGAGTACCACGCCTTCCTGAGCCGGATGCGGGAGAACGACCTCGTCGTCGTGAACGACCGTGACGAGTACTACGTCGGGGAGATCCTCGGACCGCCGGTGTTCGTCGCGAGCGTCGGGGGCGTCGCGGACCTGCAACGGCCGGTCCACTGGCGCAACGCCGACGAGCCGGTGAACTACCTCGATCTACCCGATCGGGTGGCGGCCCTGCTCGGCAACGCGGAAGCGCGCATCGTCGATCTTTCCGATTTCGTCGCCGACCTCGACGCCCTGGTGCCCGCGCCCGCGCCGGTGGCATCGATCGCGACGACGGGGGCCGCCCCCCAGAGCGCCGACGCCGACCTGGCCGGCCAGGCCCTCGCCGGCCAGGCCCTCGGCGGGGACGATCTGCGCGAGGTCACGGACGAGTTCGCGGACGGCCTCTTTTACAGCCGGGACTGGTTGCGCAGGTGCGTCGAGCTTCTGCGGGACCGGCCGCAGCTCATCTTCTACGGCCCGCCCGGCACCGGCAAGACGTACCTCGCCCGGCGCTTGGCCTGGCATCTCGCCGACGATCGGCGCGAGAACGTCACCCTCGTCCAGTTCCATCCGTCCTATATGTACGAGGACTTCTTCCAGGGTTTCCGCCCGGTGCAGGTGAAGGGCGGCGACGGTGACGCGGCCACCACCAACCGGATGTCCTTCGAGCTCGTGGACGGTCCGCTGCGCCGGCTCGCCACCGCCGCCGAGCTCAATCCCCGCCAGGCGTTCTTCCTGATCATCGATGAGATCAACCGGGGTGACCTGGCCAGGATTTTCGGTGAGCTGTACTTTCTGCTGGAATACCGCGGGGAGGCCGTCACCACCCAGTATGCCTCCGCGGACACGCGCGACTTCCAACTACCGAAGAACCTGTTCATCATCGGCACGATGAACAGCGCGGACCGTTCGATCGCCGCCTTCGACCAGGCGCTGCGCCGGCGGTTCACCTTCGTCGGGCTCCATCCGGACGTCGAACCGACCGCGTCCGTGCTGCGCCGCTGGCTTGCGGCAGGCGACCTGCCCGRCGAGGCGGCCCGCCTGCTCGGCGAGCTGAACCGCCGCATCGACGACCCGGACGCCCGCATCGGCCCGTCCTATCTGATGCGCGACCGCGTCCACCAGAGTGCCGACGGCCTCGACCGGGTGTGGGAACATCAGATCCTGCCGCTGCTGGCCGAACACCACGTCGGCGAGACCATCGACCTCGCGGCCCGGTACGGCCTACCGGCGCTGCGGCAGTCCCTCGGCCTGGCCGCGGTGGTTCCGGCCGCGGTGGTTCCGGCCGCCGGAGTCCCCGCGAACACCATCCCCGGCCCCGCGGCAGGCTGATGCCATGCTTGCGCCGGTGGAGCTGACCGAGGGCGCCGGGTGGCAGCGGCGGAAGCTGAGCCCGGGCCAGGCCGATGCGCTCGATGCCAGCGAGGTGGCGCAGGTGCGGCAACGGCGTGCCGACGGTACCTGCGAGGTCAAGGACAACGCCCTGGTCGGCACCGTGCGCCTCGGGTCGGGCGAGGATACGTTCGAGGTTCGCATCCGACCCAAGGTCACCATCCGCCGTCTGCTGTTTCTGCTTGGCTACGCGCAGGATCGCGGCAGGTGGTTCGAGGACGAGGTCCAGGCGGCGGAGGAACCGGATCTTCTGCCCGCGGTCGCCGCGGCGTTCGCCCGAACCGCCTCGCGGGCGCTCGCGCACGGGGTGCCGCGAGGCTATCGGCAGGTGGATGCGGCGCTTCCCGTCCTTCGCGGCCGGCTGCGCGAGTCCGCGCAGCTCCGGCAACGGTCCGGGGTGATGTTCCCCCTCGAGGTGCGCTATGACGAGCGCACCGTCGACACCGCCGAGAACCGGTTGCTGCTCGCCGCCACCCGCTCGCTGCTCGCCCTGGCCGGGGTGGCACCGGCCACCGCCCAGGAGCTGCGCCGTATCGCCGCCGCCCTGGACGGTGTGGCCGAGCCGGCGCACGGCCCCGTCAAGCCGCCGGACTGGGTGCCAACCCGGGTGAACGCGCCTTACCATGCGGCGCTCCGGCTCGCCGAGACGGTCTTGCGCTCGTCTTCCTTCGAACGGGAAGACGGGGAGACGCTCCGGGTGGACGGCTTCGTGGTGAAGATGTGGGAGGTCTTCGAGGACTTCGTGACCCACGCCGTCGACGAGGTCCTCACCCACCGCGGCGGTGAGGTCCGCCTGCAGGACCGCACCCACCACCTCGACGAGGACCGGACGCTGGAGATGTGCCCCGATCTCGTGCTGTACCGGCCGGAGGGCCCGGGCGGGCGGATGATCCCGGCGGTTGTCCTCGACGCGAAGTACCGGCTCGCGATCCGACAGGGCGCGCGCGCACACGTGTACCACCAGATGATCGCCTACTGTGCCCGGCTCGGCGCCCGGCAGGGACGGCTCGTCTACGCCGGCTCGGAGCGGGCCGACGGCCAGCCCGGCGGTCGTGGCGACGTCATCCGGAGCCGGATCGGGGGTCCCGCGCCCATCGAGCTCGTGACGTACGTGCTCGACCTGAGGCTCCCCCTGGCCGAGTTGCGGGCCAGGATCGAGCGGATCGCCGACGATATGGTCACCCCGTCCGTCTGACGGAGCTCTCCGATCTCGCGGCCCACTTTCGCGGCCCACCTTGGATCGCCGTCACCCGGCCGGCCGGCTTCCTTTGGATAGGCAAGAGGCAAGAGGCGAGGAGCTGCCGCCGGGAAACGGGGCCGCGCGGTCAGCGTAGGCCGGAGCGGTCAGCGCGGTCAGCGCAGGCCGGAGCGCACGAACGCGTCGACGACCTGGCGCTGCAGGACCAGGTAGAGGGCGAAGACGGGCAGGCAGGCAAGGCCGGACCCGGCCATCACGGCGCCCCAGTTGTCGCCCTCGAGGGTCAGGAAACCGCGGATGCCCAGCTGGATGACGGAGTTCGCCCGCTGCAGCGCCAGCGCCGGCCAAAAATATTCGTTCCAGGCGGTGATGAACAGCAGGATCGACAGCGACGCCAGCGCCGGGCGCAGGTTCGGCACGACGACCGTCCACAATGTGGACCATGAACCCCGCCCGTCGATGCGGGCCGCGTCGAGCAGCTCCCGGGGGAAGGCCTGCATGTGCTGGCGGAGCATGAGCACCGCGAGCGCCGAGCACAGGTTCGGCACGATGACGCCGGCCAGCGTGTTCAGCAGGCCCAGGTTCGACAGCACCAGGTAGTTCGAGATCATCGTCACCTGGAACGGGATGAGCCAGGTGGCCACGAACGCCAGGTAGAACAGGGTCCTGCCGCGGAACTCCYAGGCGGCGAAGGCGTAGGCGGCGAGCAGGGACATCATGAGCTGGCCGGCGGCGGTGACGGCGGCGATCGTGAAGGTGTTGGCGAGCAGCACGCCGATGTCGAGACTGTCGAAGACGTAGCGGTAGTTCGCGAGGCTCAGCGGCCAGGGCAGGAGCGACTGGTCGAAGATGTCGTCCGGCCGGCGGAAGGAGGTGGCGAACATCCAGTACACCRGAAACAGGCTGATCAGGCTCAGTAGGGCCAGCATCAGATGGCTGGCCGCGGCCCGCCAGTGGGGTATCCGCGGTATCCGCATGCTGCTCATCGTGTGCGCATCCTTGGATCGGGGGACCGGGGTGCGTCGAGAAATCCGGTCGCCGAGGGTCCGGGTCAGTTGTCAGCGAAGCTGTACCGGTCGGCCAGTTTGACCAGCACTGCCGCCACCACCGCGAAGACGAGGAAGAACGCGATGCCCGCCGCGGAGGCCAGACCGGAGTCCAGGCTGCGGAAACCGAACTCCCAGAGCAGGTAATAGATGTTGGTCGAGGAGTCGGCGGGGCCGCCCTGGGTGAGCACGTCGAGCAGTGGGAATGTCCACTGCCCCGACAGCAGCACGGTTATCAGCAGCATGAACAGCAGGKTCGAGCGCAGCATCGGCAGAGTCACCCACCGGGTGACCTGCCAGCGCGACGCCCCGTCCATCTCGGCGGCCTCGGCGTAATCACTGCTGATGCCGGTGAGTCCGGCGGAGATGACGAGGGTGGCGAAGCCGAGGATCTGCCACGCGCAGATCGCCAGGATGGCGATCAGCGCCGTCCGCTCCTCCCGCAGCCAGCTGTAGTCACCAAGCCCGAGGGCGTGGTTCACCACCCCTTTGGAATCCAGCAACCAGCGCCAGACCGCGGCGGCGGGGACCGGCGCGACCAGCATCGGCAGAAAGACCAGCGCCCGGTAGACGGTGCGCGACCGACCGCCCAGGTCCCGGATGGCCAGCGCGATGGCGGTGGGCAGAACGATGGCGAACGGAACCAGGCCGAGGATGTACCACAGCGTGTTCTTCGCGGCGCCCCGGAGCTGCGGAAGGGTGAAGATCTGCCGGTAGTTGTCCAGACCGACGTAGGTCCGTGGCGAGTTCGGCAGCAGGTTCCAGTGGTAGAAGGACAGCTGGACGGCCTCGATGATCGGTTTGTAGGTCCATAGCACCAGGCTGGCCACTCCGGGCAGCAGGTACAGGTAGGGCGGGGTGGCGGCGAGCATCCGCCGGGCCAGCGACGGCCRGGCGGCCCGCACCGGCACGCGCGACGCGGCACCGGCGGAAACTGCGGCACCGGCGGGGACTGTGGCGCCGGCTGCCCCCGGGATGGCGATTTCGACGAACACGGTTCGGAAGCATCCTTTCCGGAGGCGCGGGAAGTCCGGAGGCGTGGGAAGGGCCGACGCACCGGACGGGGTCGGTGCCGGACGGGGTCAGTGCCGGACGGGGTCAGTGATAATCCGCCGCGAGCTGGACGACCTCGTCGAGGGTCATGTCGTAGACCACTTCGGAGGTGGCGATCGGTACCGCGGTGGYGACGGCCCCCTCGGGGTAGACGTCGATCCGGGTGTACTCGCCCCCCACCAGGCCGGTTATCCGGTCGGCCGGGCCGAGGGTGCGTATCCGGTAGGCGGTGGCACCCGCCACCCAGACCGGAACGCCGCTGAGCACGCCCGCGGACGCGTGGTGGGCGTGACCGGCCAGCACGATCTTCACGTCGCTGCCGGCGAGCACGTCGGCGAGGTTCTGCGGCTCGGCGAGCAGGAGCGAGTTCACCATCGCGAGCGGGGACGGCACGGGTGGGTGATGCAGGGCGAGGATGGTCCCGTCAGGGGCCGCGGTGGCCAGCTCGTCGGCGAGCCAGCGCAGCTGGGCGGTGCTCAGAAAGCCGCTGTGCTCGCCCGGTTCGGTGGTGTCGAGCATGATGATCCGCAGGTCACCGACCCAGTGCACGTAGTCGTGAGCCTCCGCCGTGGGTTCCGCGCCGAGCAGTCCCTCCCGGAACGGGCCACGCGAGTCGTGGTTGCCGACGCCGTAGAGCACGGGCGTGCCCAGGCGCGCCGCCGCCGGTTCGACCAGGTCACGCAACCGCTGGTAGGCCAGCAGATCACCGCGGTCGGCGAGGTCGCCGGTGAGCAGCAGGGCGCCGATCTTCAGCGTGGACGCCTCGATCTGGTCGAGCACGGTGCGCAGCGCGGCGTACGTGTCGACCTTGCCGTGCATCAGCTCACCCTCGCGGACGATGTGGGTGTCACTGATCTGGATCAGGATGTGGGTGGGCGTGTGCGCGGTCGGGTCCAGGAGTATTGGCATGGACATCCTTCCGGAGCGGGGTTCAGGGCGGGCGGGGTGGCGCATGGGGTGAGCCGCAGGCCCGAGGGGTGGGGACTTCGGGCCTGCGGCTCACCGGCTGGGGTTCAGCCCGCGGTCGGCGGACCGCAGTCCGGCCCGGCGTCGGAGGCCTCCGCCGGCACGAGCAGGGCCTCGACGAGGCGGTCCAGCGCGTGCGCCGTCGCCCCGTGCGCGAGCAGGTAGGTGCGGGTGTCCCCGTGCCGGGCGTGGATACGGTCCAGTGCGTGCAGGATGAGGTCGGGCGGGCTCGCCATCAGCGAGGCCGGCAGCTCCTCGCCGTCGGTGGACATCAGGGCGGAGATGCGCTGGACGGCCGCCGCGGCCTCGTCCCGCAGGAAGTACGAGGTCAGCGCGAAGTCCTGCGCGATCACCTCGGCTGGCACCCCGGCGAGGTCCAGCGCCAGAGCGATGACCAGACCGGTGCGGTCCTTGCCTGCGCTGCAGTGCACGATCGCGGGCAGTGCCCCCGGTGTGGCGAGCGCGAGCATGGCCGCGGTGAGGCGGTCCCCTCGATGATCGACGACGTGGTCGTAGAGGCTGCGCAGATCGCCGGCCGTCTGGTGCCGGTCGACCGGCAGGGTGTAGACGGGCACCCGCCGATGCGTCGCGGCGAGCCGGCCGAGCTGGTCCGGATCGTGCGCCACCTCGGTGTCCTCGCGCAGGTCGATGACCGTGCGCAGCCCGATCTGCGCGAGGATGGCCTGCCCACGGCCGTCGAGCCCGCGTAGCGTGCCCGAGCGCAGCAGCGTGCGCCAGCGCAGGGAGCGTCCGTGCACAGTCGGGTAGCCGCCGACGTCGCGCAGGTTGATCGTGCCCGGCAGCGACAGGACGCGCCGCGCCTGCGGCGCCCCGCCGTCGCCCGGGGCGCTCCCGGTGCTCGCTGCGGTGGCCGTGCTCCCGGTGCTTACGACGGGCACGGCGGTCACTTCCGGGGCAGGAAGCTGGTGGCCTGCTTCTGTGCGGCGGCCAGGGTGGATGCGGGATCCTTGCCGGTGAAGACGGCGCTTTCGACCGCGGTCATCATCGTGTCCGAGATCTGGAGGTAGTTGTCACCCGGGAAGGACTCCCACGGCTCGATCCGGGCGAGCTGGTCGAGGTTCGGCTTGATGAGCGGGTTCGCCTTCGCCCAGGCCTGCAGGCTCTTCGGGTCGTCGATCAGGCCGGTCCGCAGCGGCAGGTAGCCGATCTTCGAGGAGATCTCGGTGTAGGCGTGGTCGCCGGTGAGAAACTTGATCAGTTCCCAGGCGGCGCGCTGCTTGGCCGGGTCCTTACTGAAGATCGCCAGTGCCGCTCCCGAGTTGGTGGGGATGACCGGCTTCGAGCCGAACGAGGGTTCCTGGGTGGCGTCGAGCTGCCAGTTGTTCGCCTTGGCGCCGGCCATGAACATCCCTTGCAGGGAGCTGCTTTCGAGCAGCATCCCGGCCTGACCGCTGCTGAACGCCTTGACCTGCTGCTTCTGGTCAAGGTTCGGCATCACGCCGCTGTGTACCAGGTCGGCGGCCATCGATACCGCCTCGACGCCCGGCGGATCGGCGAAGGACAGCTTGGTACCGTCGGTGGAGATCACTCGGCCGCCGRCCGAACGTACCAGGCTCTGGAAACACCAGTCCCCGACCTTCGTCAGACAGTCGATGAGGACCCCGTCCTTGCCGGTCTTCGCCTTGATGGCAAGCGCCGCGGTCTTTACCTCCGCCCAGGTCTTCGGCGGCTTGGCCGGGTCGAGGCCGGCCTGGGTGAACAGGGTCTTGTTCAGCCAGAGAACCGGGGTGGAGAAGACGTACGGGACGGCGTAGGTCTTGCCGTCAACGTCGCCGAGGGTGCGGGCTTTCGGGGCGAACGGGTGTTCGCCGCCGAAGTTCGCCTGAACGGCCTCCCGCCCGACCAACGTGTCGAGCGGCTGGGCGCCGAGGCTGCCGGCGRCGAAGCGCAGCGCGTTGAAGGTGATCTGGGCGACGTCCGGGGGGCTGCCTGCCAGCACCTGGTTCTTGATGCTGGTGACGTAGTCGCCGCTGTTCGCGCTACCRGCCAGGTTCTGCGGCGGCTGGCCCTTGACGGTGATGTTGGGATGCGCGGCCTGGAAGTCGCGCAGCAGCCCCTCGATCACCGGCTTCCACGTCCCGACGTTCGCGAGGTTGTAACTTTCGAAGACGATCGAGACCTTCTGGTCCGGGGAGAGTTCGGGGATCGTGCTGGCGTTCGCGGCCGTACTCGTGGGTGTGGACGAGGACGTCGCACACGCGGAGGCGAGCGCCGCAAGCAACGCGAGGCCAGCCGCGGCACGCAGCAGGCGTGGTCGAGCCACGGGGATGCTCCTTGGGATCAACGGGACGTTGGGATCAACGGGATCGACGGGATGGCGGACGGACCGGATCGCGATGATCTGGTCCGGTTGGTCTGGTCGCAGCTCAGACCGCGGCGGGCGCGGGCGAAGCGGGGGATGGGGATGCGGCGAGCGCGCCGGGCACGGGGATGGTCAGGGATTCCCGGGGATCCGGTGGCCGCCAGGCGAGACGACGTCCGCTCGCCCGAGCGAACAGGTGCACCCGTGAGACGTCGACAGTGAGTCGGGCCCGGTCACCGGCGGCCAGTCCGATCGGGCGGGGGCCACGCAGCGCGACGGCCTGACCGTGGACGTCGCACCAGGCCACCTCCTCGCTGCCGAGGTTCTCGACCGTGGTCACGACACCTTCGATCTGCGCGGTCGACCCGGGTGATGCCGTCAAGCCGGGTGATGCCGTCGATGCCTCGGCCGGGTGGGGCGGCTCGGCCGGGCGGGGCGACTCGGCCGAGCCGGGCAACAGCGTCAGGTTCTCGGGTCGCAGACCGACGATGACGTCGCGGGGTTCGTCGAAGCCCGGCCACAGCGGGATGCGCAGCCCGTCCGCGCGGACCGCCAGCAGGTCGCCGTCGGCCTCCACCCGGGCCTCGATCAGGTTCATCGGCGGTGCGCCGAGGAAGCCGGCGACGAACACCGAGGCCGGCGTGTCGTAGACCTCGGTCGGGCTGCCCACCTGTTCCACGCGGCCGCCGTTGAGCAGGACCACGCGGGTTGYCATCGACATGGCCTCCACCTGGTCGTGGGTGACGTAGATGAAGGTCCGGCCCAGCCGGCGGTGCAGTCCGGCGAGCTCGGTGCGGGTCGCGGTGCGCAGTTTCGCGTCGAGGTTCGAGAGGGGTTCGTCCATGAGGAACGCCTGGGGGTCACGGACCAGCGCACGGCCGAGCGCCACCCGTTGGYGCTGCCCGCCGGACAGCTCACGGGGGCGCCGGTGGAGCAGCCCGCCGAGTTCGAGCTGGTCGGCGACCTCGCGGACGCGCCGGGCGATCTCCGCCTTGGGGCGGCGCGCGGCCCGCAGCGGAAACCCGATGTTGCGTTCGACCGTCAGGTGCGGGTACAGCGCGTAGCTCTGGAAGACCATGGCGAGGTCGCGCCGTCGGGCGGGGACATGGGTGATGTCGCGATCGCCGAGCATGATGCGTCCCTCGCTCGGCTCCAGCAGGCCGGCGATCATGCGCAGCAGCGTGGTCTTCCCGCAGCCGCTCGGTCCCAGCAGAACGAGGAAGTCGCCGTCCGCCACGTCGAGGGAGACGTCGTCCACCGCACGGACGTTTCCGAAGCGCCTCGTGAGGCCCTCGATCCGGATTTCTGCCACCCAGCACCCCGTGTACGTCTGCTCCAGGAGCGCGCCTGCCTCCCGGTTCCTCGTTACAGAGGCAGTCTCGGGTACCGAGATGAATGGTCCATGACGGTCGGGAAACGGGGGACAGTCACTTACCGCAACGAATCTCCGGCCAAGCGCCTTGCCGGTGGGACGCTTTCGTAGCTGTCCGCGCGTCCCCTGACCCGACCGGTCATCGGTCAGAACTCGTAGGGATCGGCGGCCCCGAGGCCGGGATCCGCCGCGGGCCGCCGCGGGCCGTCCTCCGCCCGCACGGAGTGGCCCTGGACGTCCCGCATGATGGTTCCGGCCAGCAGCGGGTTGTCCGTGCGGCGCAGGCCGACCGCGAGTTGCAGGGCGTTGAGCAGCAGCAGGGAGGCCAGCCGGCTTGCGATCATGTCCGAGCTGATGGGCCAGTCGGGCGCCCCCACCACGAGGCTGATGTCGGCGATCTCGGCCAGGGGACCGGCCGTGTAGCTGGTGATGCCGATGACGGCGGCGCCCGCGGTCCGGGCCGCCTCCGCGGCCCGCAGACTCGGCTCGTTCGCTCCGCTGCTCGTGATAACCAGGCAGACGTCCGAGGGCGCGAGCAGGCGGGCGGTGAGTTCCTGGGCGATCGAGTCGCCCGGCGCCTCGGCCGGCCGGCCCATACCCAGGAAGCGCAACGCCGCGTCCTGGGCGACCGGAGCCGATCCGCCGTTGCCGATGACGAGCAGCCGGTCGGCCCGGTCCAGCAGGTCCACGGCGGGCGCGAGACGGGACCGGTCCAGCGGGCCGAGCGCGTCGKCGAGCACCGCGGTCGCCGCGCCGAAGACGGTGTCCACCAGGCGCTCGACCGGGTCGGCGGCGTCCGTTCGGCCGATCTCACCGCGCAGCGCCGCGGCCCCGCTCTCCCGGGCGAGCTCGACGCGGAAATGCTGGAATCCGCGGAAGCCGAGATGTTGGCAGGCGCGCACCACCGTGGCCGTCGATGTTCCCGCGGCCTCCGCGAGCTGCGCAGCGGACCATTCGACCACGTCCCCCGGACGGGCCAGACACACTTCGGCCACCCGCTGCTCGCTCGGGAGCAGGCCTGGCAGGGCCGCGCGGATGGTGGCGAACAGCCCGCCCGGGCGGGCACCCGGCGGACCGGCGGAGGGGGTCACCATGCAGCGGTTSATACACGCTCAAGGTGACGGGCCGGGGTGCCGTGCCGTCAACGTGCCGCGCCGTGYCGTCAGAGTGCCGCGCGGTGCCGTCAACGTGCGGATAAACTGTGCGGATAATCAGTTCCGGGTCAGGCCGTCCGGAGGGCGTCGTGGACGATTGCGGCGACCTGCTCGGTCTCGATCAGAAACCCGTCGTGCCCGCGCCGCGAGTGGACGACGCGCAACGGCGCGCCGACGCGCTCGGCGATGTACTCCTGCAGATGGAGGGGATAGAGCCGGTCGGAGTCGACCCCCGCGACGGTGAACGGCACCGGGCAGGACCGTAGCGCCGACGCGCGCCCCCCGCGCCCCCGGCCGACGTCCTGGGTCATCATCGCCCGGGTCAGTGCGACGTAAGTGCCGGCGTCGAACCGAGCGGCCAGCTTGCCGGCATGGTGGTCGAGGTAGGAGGCGACCTCGAACAACCCGTCGGGCCGGGTCCGATCCGCGAACCGCTCCTCCAGTTCGGCCTCGCTGCGATAGCTGATCTGGGCCACCCGCCGGGCCAGACCCATGCCGGTGTCCGGGCCGCGTCCGCCGGGCCGGCCGTGGTAGTCGCCGCCGTTCCAGGCCGGGTCGTCGATGATCGCACGAAGCTGCACCGCGGACAACCCGATCTGCTCCGCCGTCGCAGCCGCGCCGCAGGCCAGGACCACGGCGTGGTCGACCCGGTCGGGATGGCCGACAGCCCACTCCAGGGCCCGCATGCCCCCCATCGAGCCGCCGACCACCGCGGCCCAGCGCCGGATGCCGAGCGCGTCGGCGACGGCGACCTCCACCGTGACCTGATCGGAGATCGTGATCTCGGGCCATCGGCCGCCCCAGGGTCGGCCGTCCGGCGCGGGACTGGCTGGCCCGGTCGTGCCCTGACAGCCGCCCAGCACATTCGGACAGACCACGAAGAGGCGATCGGTATCGAGGGCCCGCCCAGGCCCGATCAGGCCATCCCACCAGCCTGGGGTGGGATGGCCCGGCCCGGGCGGGCCGACGGCGTGACTGTCCCCGGTGAGCGCGTGCAGKACCAGCACCGCGTTGGTGGYCGCGGCGTCGAGGCGGCCCCACGTCTCGTAGGCCACCGTCACGCCGGGCAGGATGCCGCCGCGTTCCAGCTGCAGCGGTCCCGGCAGGTCGACGAACCGGCGCCGTCCCACCGGGTCGATCCCGGCGCGCCATGCCCCGGAGGCGGGCGGTGGCGTCGGCGGTATCGGTTGGACCGTCGGCGGTATCGGTTGGACCGTCGGCGGTACCGGTTCGACCGAAAGGGCCGCACCGGTGCCACGCGACTCAGCTCTTGGCCGCACGGAACCCGGCATCGAGGTCGGCCAGGATGTCGTCGATCCCCTCGATGCCGACCGACAGGCGGACGAGATCCGGGGTGACCCCGGTCGCGGTCTGCTCGGCCTCGGTGAGCTGGGAGTGCGTCGTCGTCGCGGGATGGATAATCAGTGAGCGGACGTCGCCGACGTTCGCCAGATGGCTGAACAGCTCGACCCCCTCGACGAACTTCTTCCCGGCCTCGGCGCCACCGACGATGCCGAAGGACAGGATCGCGCCGGCGCCGCGGGGGAGCACCTTCTGCGCCCGGGAGTACCACCGCGACGATGGCAGGCCCGGGTAGGCCACCCAACTCACCTCGTCGCGCGCATCGAGCCACTCGGCGACCCGCCGGGCGTTCGCGGTGTGCCGCTCGATCCGCAGCGACAGCGTCTCCAGACCCTGGAGCAGCAGGAACGAGTTGAACGGGGAGATCGCCGGGCCGAGGTCGCGCAGTAGCTGCACTCGTGCCTTGGCGATGTACGAGCCGTGACCGAGCGCGTCCCAGTAGACTAGACCGTGGTAGCTCGGGTCGGGAGTGGTGAAGTTCGCGAACCGGCCGGAGGCGCCGAAGTCGAACCGGCCGCCGTCGACGATGAYGCCGCCGATCGCGGTGCCGTGGCCGCCGATGAACTTCGTCGCCGAGTGGACGACGATGTCCGCGCCGTGCTCCAGCGGCCGGTACAGATAGGGCGTCGCGAGGGTGTTGTCAACGATGAGCGGGATCCCGTGCGCGTGGGCGACCTCGGAGATCCCGACGGTGTCGAGGACGTCGCCGCGGGGGTTGCCGATCGTTTCCCCGTAGAACGCCTTCGTGGTGGGCCGTACCGCCGCCCGCCACTCCTCGAGATCATCGGGATCGCCGACGAAGGAGACCTCGATGCCCAGCTTCGGCAGGGTGTAGTGGAACAGGTTGTACGTCCCGCCGTACAGGCTGGCCGAGGAGACCACGTGGTCGCCGGCCTCGGCCAGGTTCAGGATCGCCAGCGTCTCCGCGGCCTGCCCCGACGCCGCCGCGAGCGCCCCGATCCCACCTTCGAGGGCGGCGATGCGCTGCTCGAAGACGTCCTGAGTGGGGTTCATGATCCGGGTGTAGATGTTTCCGGGCTCACCGAGGGCGAACAGAGCGGCGGCGTGGTCGGTGTCGCGGAAGACGTAGCTGGTGGTCTGGTAGATCGGCACGGCTCGGGCGCCGGTCGCCGGGTCCGGCTGGGCTCCCGCGTGGATCTGCTGGGTCTCGAACGACCAGCTCTCGGTGCTCATAGGGTGATTCTCCCCGGGTCGAAGTCGGTGTTCGGTGTCAGTGGTGTTGGTGGTGTCAGTGGTGTTGGTGGTGTTGGCGGTGTTGGCGGTGTTGGCGGTGTCGGCGGTGGGGCGCCGGYGTGTCGGCGGTGTACTGGGCGCCGGCCGTGGGGCGCTGGCCGGGCACCGATGYCTCTGCGACTAATCCGCGATGGCTGTCCTCGTCCGCGGTTCCTCACGGTTGCTCGCGCGGTGCGGCGGTGGACGGTCCGGCTKCCGAACCGGGCCRCTTCCCCGGGGCCCGGTCGGAATGCCTAAGATCGTGTGGTACGGAAAAGGTCAGGAGCCTGGACACAGCCCGTCGAAGGCGGCCGTGCGGGATGGGTGACCATTCGGTGTACCGATGTTCGGGCATCCCCCCGAACATCGCAGAGCGGCGCGCAACCGTCCCGGATATCCGGCATACGACCTCACGGCTTCGACGCTAGCAGCGTGTCGGGTCGTTGTCCGCGGCGGGTGCAGATTTTCCACCGGAGAAGTGAACAATCGCAGGCGCGGGATGGGCTCTGGACCGTGCTCGAGGCCGTGCCCCGGGCTGCCGGGGGAGTCGAGGGCGGCCCGGGCGGGGTGCGGGGACGGTCCCGGCCGGCAGGCCGCCGGCCATACACGTGAAGCCGAGGGCGACCGGGATCTTCGCGCAGGGCGCGCACCAGCACGCCGGTCCTCATTTCCGCTACGACCACAGCACCTAGTTACGGCAATCGAACATGAGTTCGACATCGGGGGTTGTGTGATCTACGCTTGATCCATGACCATCACTGCCGGCCCGGCCCTCGGGCAGCATTTGGTGCCGTCGGGTTTGGCGGTAGTGGCCGAGCAGGTCGGCGGCCTGTTGGATGCGCCGGTGTGGTCGTTGTCGGATGCCGAGTTGTACGGCGCCCTGGACGACTGTTCGGTGGAGCTGGCCCGCCTGGCCGCGGTACGGCTCGCGCTGGTGCGAGAGGCCCACGGCCGGAACCTGGCCGTGCGGGAGGGGGCTACCAGCACCGCGGCGCTGCTGCGGGAACGGCTGCGGATCCGGCCGGGGGACGCCCATCGCCTGGTCGATCTGGCCCTGGCCCTGGCCGTGGACGGACCGCTGAGTGCCACCGGTGCGGCCCTGGCCGCCGGCGCGATCACGGTCGAGCAGGCGGTTGAGGTCCGCACGACGATCCGTTCTCTCCCCCGCGGCCTGGACGCGCAGGTGTACACCGCGGCGGAGGCATCCCTGCTGGAGCTGGCCCGGATGTTCGACCCCCGCGAACTGGYCCGTCTTGGCCGGCACCTGCGGGAACAACTCACCCGCATCGACACCAGCCCCGGCGGCGACGGCCCCGCCAACACCGGCAGCCAGAACGGCGACCGTGAGGGCGCCGACTCCGGCACGTCTCCCGGCCCCGCAGGGGGCCCGGCCGGCGATGACAACCAGAACCCCGGCAACGACAACCAGGATTCGGGCAACGGCAACCAGGATTCGGGCGACGCCCCCGCGGATCGGCGCGGCCTGTGGATCACCGATCTGCCCGGGGGTAGCACCCGTATCACCGGCGAACTCGACGCCGAAGCCGCCGCGCTCCTACGCAGCGCACTTGACCCGCTGGCCAAACCCCGCCCCGCCGACGACGGCACCCTCGACCCCCGCACACCTGCACAGCGCCGCGCCGACGCCCTCGTCGACCTCCTTCACCGCACCCTCGCCACCRCAGCCCTGCCCGTCACCGGCGGCGTGCGCCCCCACCTCACCGTCACCGTCTCCTGGACGGCACTACTCGGCCAGGGAGGTACGCCCGCCACCACCAGTTGGGGTCAACCCCTGCCGGCCAGTGTCCTGCGCCGGCTGGCCTGTGACGCCACGGTCACCCGCGTCGTCTTCGATGCGGCGAGCGTCCCCCTCGACGTCGGACGGGCCCACCGCACMGCACCCGCGGACCTACGCCGCGCCGTCATCGCCCGAGACGTCTGCTGTTCATTCCCGGGGTGTGATCGGCCGCCGTCATGGTGCGAAGTTCACCACGTTCGTCATTGGATAGACGGTGGAAGAACCTCACTTGACAATCTGGTACTACTGTGTGGATATCATCACAGGCTTATCCACCATCACGGCTGGATCGTCCGAATCGGCCACGATCGCCGGCCCGAATTCATCCCTCCGCCCTGGGTCGACTCCGACCAGATACCCCGACGCAACCCCTACAGCCGACATACCTCCGATCTCCTCCGTGCGGCAACAGTTGCATAGACCGGCTCATAGCTGAAGGAAGGTCCGAATTTGAAGGACCAGCTCAAAAACCTCCAGAATATCCTCGCTCGCGCTGCCGTGAACGGCGCTACACGACGAGCCTGTCGTCCGACTTCCCGGAGTGGCTCGCGTGGCGCCGTCGCCAGCACCACCTGGCCGCCAGGTGCGCGCCGCCAGGTATGCGCCGCCGGCGGCTCCAGGGCTCGCGTACAGGAGTCTCCGGGAGAGGGTCGCCCAGACCGCCACCATGGTCAGCAGTCCGGTGACGGCTTCGCCCAGCGGCCACGGCGCCGCGRCCACGGCGCCGAGCCCGGTGTGGCAGGCGGTGTGCTCGCCGTCCTCGAACTCGACGGACGCRCGGCCCGGTTCCGGCTGGAGAAGACCGAGCCGGACGGCACCCCCGGCGGCCTCGATCCGGTGCTGGTGGCGGATCTCGCGCCGGCGAGGTGATCCGTGGACGGGTCAGGGGGAGAACGATCCGGGTACCTACTCGTTCCGTGTCCGTGTCCTGGTCCTGGTCCCCGGCGTCGACTGTGACGCCGACGTCGCCCTCGATGATGGGTGTCCGACAGTCGTCACGGCCGTCCCCGGCGCGGGCCACTTGACTGTCGTCGTGGCCAGGTCGCGGGGGTAGACGGTTCTGAATGTCGTACCGGTGGTCTGTTCGATCGCTGTTGCGGAAAGTGTGTTCTGGTGGGTTCCGTCGAAATGGACGCCGTTCCACGGCATGATGGTCGAACTCGCGGGTAGATTCAGGGCGGTCAACGCGGAGCGGACCAGCTCACGATCCGTACTGYCCGCGTCATCGATTGCCTGCGCGATCGTGGTCATGGCGGTGAAGGCCTCGGCCGCATTCTCGGTCATCGGCGCCCCGAAATCGTGCAGATAGCGGTCGATTACTCTCGCGGCCAGCGGATTGGCCCGGGCGATGGGCATCGACCAGGCGACCTGGCGGCTGACCCGATCGGCGAACTCGGGAACCGCGGCGAGTCGGGCGGCCTCCGCCGGGTCGCCGTACACGACAACCGCGGGCGGTATGTATCCACCATCCCGGAAAGTGTTTCCCAGAATTGCGCCCTGACCGGGAGAAATATTCGTCAGTACAATGTCGGGTGCAGTGGCTTGCAGGGCGCCGACAGCGGCGGCCAGATCGCCCGTACCCGGCTGGCCCGTACCCGGCTGGTAGGCCACGCTCGCCACGATCGGGTAACCGGTCTCCTCGGCGAACTCCGCCACGGTCGCCTGCATATCGAGGCCGGTGGCGTCGTTGGTGTAGAGCAGGGCGACGCGTCGGCGTTCCTGGCCCGGCTGCTCGGCGTCACGCAGCAGGGACAGGAAGGCGCCGCCGTAGTCGGCCGCGTCGGGTCCGATCCGGAAGAACCAGCTCAGCCCACGTTCGGTCAGCGCCGTCAGCGACGGGCCCCCGCTGACGAACGGGATCCGCAGGCGTTCGGCCCGCTGGCTGGCTTCCAGGGTGGCGTCGGGGGTGAACGCGCCGACGATGCCCACGACGCCGTGGTCGGTCGCCAAGCGTGACGTGGCGTCCGCGGTCTGGCGCGGATCGCTACTTGTATCCAATGTCACAACAGAAAGGTGGGCCCGGCCGGCTGGCCCCCAGAGGTCTCTGGTCCCGTCGCTCGCCCAGCTTTCGCCGGCGTTGATGAGACGGCTGGCGAGCTCTGCTCCGCGTTGTGCGTCACGCCCCGTCTCGGTATCGCCATGGGTCATGGGGGCGAGCAGTCCGATCTTGACCTCGCCGGAAACTCGGGCCGGCTCGGCTTTGCCACCGCTACCACAGGCGGCCAGCACGACCGCGGAGAGAAGCGCAAGGCCCGCGACCGTGCTTCGAAACCCGTGGATCATCGTGCTCCCGCATGCCCGGCTCGGTGAGGAGTGAAAGCTGGCAGTGGCCAGCGGCGACACTAGTTGTTTGTCGGACAACAACCGCAGCCGGGCTGTCCAGCAGCGCGGGTGATTGACGGGGCCAATCGTCAGGCGAGCCTACTGGCGACCCCACCGGCGGCGACATCGGGCGCCCACATAGTCTTTGCCGGCCAAGGCATAGTCTTTGCCGGCCAGGGCCGGGACTGGCCTGGCGGGACAGTTCCAGAGGGCGATCCGAGAGGGCGAGAGGTACGGATCTCGTGGTCCAGCCGGGAAGAAGGCGGGTCGCGGCGGATGACCCGCCGGGCTCCTCTGCCGAGAGCCGGCATTGTGGCGCGGGCACACCCGGGGACCGGGAGCAGCCATCCCCGGTGCGGCGTCGGCGGCACTCGGCGGGGGCCGTGACCGTGACCGTGACCGGGGCCGCGGCCCCCGCCGTGGCTACGACCGGGGCGGGGGAGTTCCGATCGCGTCCGTGGCGGCGGCTGCGCCTGCACGACCTCCCCGTGCGCGGGAAGCTCTTCGCGGCCTTGGCGGTGCCCATGGCGGCCTTCTTGGCGGTAGCGATTCTCGCCGGCGTGACCTGGCTGTCCGACGCGGCCAGCTACGGTCACGGGGTGACCTCGGCGAGGCTCGGCCGGGATGTGACCGCGGCGGTGCACGAGATGCAGCTCGAGCGGGACCTCGCCGCGGGCTTCATCATGAGCGGGCGTGGCGCCGCCCCGACCAGCAGGGCGCTGGCCGACCGGCTGAACACCGAGCAGCGTGTCGTGGACAAGGTGCTAACCCGTTTCCAGGCCTCGCTGGGGTCCTCCTCCGGCCGTCTCGGCCGAGGGGCCTCCCCGCTGTCCGTGCGGGTGCGGCAGAGCATCGCCGCACTGCCCGCGCTGCGTCAGGCCGTCCGGGGCGGGAAGCTGCCCATCGGCGCGATCCTGAGCGAGTACTCGACCACGATCAGCCGCCTGCTCGCCTTCGACCGCCGGATCGGGCAGGACCGGGACGACGACGAGCTCCGCTACGCCACCACGGTCCTCAATGAYCTGTCGACCATCAAGGAGATCAACTCCCAGATCCGCGGTCAGCTCTACGCCGCGGCCCTCACCGGCCGGTTCGAGTTCGGCGCCGCCGAACGGATGTCCGGTCTCCTCGCCGAGGAGCAGACGGCCCAGGACGCGTTCCGCGCCGCAGCCCGACCCAGCGACCGGACCCGCTATGATCAGATCGTCAACGGTCAGGCGGTGCTGACGGTCAAGCGCACCTCCGACCGTGYCATCCAGCGTCAGCGGCTGCCCGACCTCGGCATCGATCCCGACCAGTGGTTCGCGGCCAGCACCACCCACATCGAGCTGCTGCGCACCGTCGAGACCGGACTGCTCGACGACGTCATCGGGTCCGCGAGCGACCTGCGCTCCACCGCCTGGGAGCGAACCGCCATCCTCGGCGCGCTGATCATCATTATCATGGCCGGTGCGATCGTGTGGACGCTGGCGATCGCGCGCACGATGACCGGCCCCCTGCGCAGACTGCGGACGGGCGCCCTCGACGTCGCCCACGAGCGCCTTCCCCGCCTGATCGAGCAGCTGCAAACCGCGTACCCGGACCAGGTCGACACGACGATCCGGTCCATCGCCGTCGACTCCCGCGACGAGATCGGCGAGGTCGCGCGCACCTTCGACGAGCTGCAGCACGAGGCGGTGCGGCTGGCCACCGAACAGGCCGGCCTGCGGCGCAACGTCAACACCCTGTTCCTGAGCCTGTCCCGGCGCAGCCAGAGCCTCATCGAACGGCAGATCGCGCTCATCGACCGGCTGGAGGCCAGCGAGGAGAACCCCCTCCAGCTGGAGAACCTGTTCAAGCTCGACCACCTGGCGACCCGGATGCGCCGCAACAGCGAGAACCTGCTCGTGCTCGCGGGGGCCGGCCCGGGCCGGCGCCGGGCGGGTCCGGTACCGCTGGGTGACGTGCTGCAGGCCGCGATCGGCGAGATCGAGCAGTACGAACGGATCCAGATCATCGAGGTGCCGGAGGTGCAGGTTGCGGCCGACTCCGTCAACCACGTCGTCCACCTCGTCGCCGAGCTGTTGGAGAACGCCGCCCAGTTCTCCCCGCCATACCTCGCGGTCGACCTCGCGGCGTCCCGCCTTGACGACGGCGGATTGCTCATCATCATCGACGACGCCGGCCTCGGGATGTCGGAGAAGGAGYTGACCGCAGCCAACCAGCGGCTGGCCGAGCCTCCGGTGTTCGACTTCTCGATCGCCCAACGCCTCGGCCTGTTCGTCGTGGCCCGCCTGGCCGCGCGGCACGACATCGAGGTGCGGCTGGCACGCTCGGATACCGGCGGGGTTCGCGCGCTCGTCCATCTGCCCGCCGTGCTGCTCGTCGCGGGCAGCGCGTCTCGTGGCAGCGCGTCTCGTGGCAGCGCGTCTCATGGCAGCGCGTCTCATGGCAGCGCGTCTCATGGCAGCGCGTCTCATGGCAACGGCCTGGCGGCTCCCGGCCTGGCGGGGCCCGGTGCGACGGGCCTGAACGGTTACGGGCCTGCGGGGCCTGCTGGGCCTGCGGGGTCGCTCGGCGGTCCCGATACGCCGCCGGCCGCTCTCGGCTCCTACACCTCCTACACACCGACCGAGGAGTGGTTCCGGCCGCGCGGTGTCGATCTCGACGTCGTTGACGAGCTCGCCGACGACGCCGACCTGCCCACCGCGGCCGAGGCGGGTGGCGGGTCGCGTCCGGGCGCCGCCACGGGATCGGATGGCGGGGCCGCCCTGCCTCCGATAGAGGAGGCGGTGGCCGCGCTCCGTCGTCGGCGCGAGCGTGGGGCGGACAGAAGGATGCGCGCCGCCGCGGTGCGGTCGCCCGAGCCCTCCGAGCCCTCCGAGGTCCCCGAGGTCCCCGAGGAGAAGTTCAACTGGTTCACGCGAGATCCGGCACCGTCGCGTTCCGCGGAGCGCATCCCACCCGCGTCCCTTGAGCCACCCGCGTCCCTTGAGCCACCCGCGTCCCTTGAGCCACCCGCGTCCCTTGAGCCACCCGCGTCCCTTGAGCCCTCAGCGGCCGGTGGGGCGACACGGTCAGGCGGGGCGATAACCGTCGGTGGGGTACCGGGCTCAGGCGAAGCGGCGGTGAGTGACCATCCCCCCATCGGGCCAGACGGTCCCAGGACCCCCTCCGGGCTGCCGATCCGCGCCCCGCAGACCCACGGGCTCCTCGGCCCGGACCCGTTGGGCACGCCCCCGTCCAGGTCCGCGACCGCTCGCCCCCCCGATGCCGGTCCCGACCTTTTCGGCCCGGCAGCGGCGCTCACGCCGGCCCCGGAACGGCAGACGGTGGCGCCCGAACGGATCCGCGGCCGCCTGAGCCGACTGTACGAAGGCGTTCACCATGCCCGTGGTGTCAAGGGAGACCCCTGACGAGCCTGGCGGGGACGGATGACCATCCGCACCCTTCCTGCCTGCGCGCGGACACCACACCGTCTGATTCGCACCGTCTGATTCGCATAGTCTGGAGGACGCGTGACCCGCGCGGATCCCGAGCATCCCTCGCTCGACTGGCTCGTCAACAACTTCGTCGACTTCGTGCCCGGCGTGGCCAATGCGATCGTCGCGTCCTCGGACGGGCATCTCCTCGCCGTCTGCACTGGTCTCCCGCGGGAGCGGGCGGAACGGCTGGGTTCTCTCGCGTCCGGTCTGTTCAGCCTGACCCTGGCCGCCRCCGACTTCGTGGACGGCGGCCACGTCACCCAGACCATCGTCGAGATGGCCCAGGGCTCGCTGCTGCTCATGGCAGTCGGGGAGGGGTCCTATCTGGCCGTGCTCGCCACCAACACCTGCGATATCGGGCTCGTAGGGTACGAGATGACGGTGCTCGTCGCCCGGACCCGGGAGGCGCTCACCCCGGCCCGCCGCGAAAGTGTGTGACCAGGTGTCCACCAGGTGACATCCCCCATGACCCCATACCCCTATGACCAGGTGATCAGGTGATCACGTGAACGGGGACGCGGTGGAGCCGTCGGGCGAGCTTGTGCGGCCGTACACGGCGACCCGCGGCCGGGCGCGCCCGTCCCGTCTGCTGGCGCTCGAGGCCATGGTGACCACGACACCGCTCGGCCGCGGGCGGCTGTCCGTCCTGCTTCTCRAACAGAAGTCGATCGTCGCGATGTGCGTGCAGCCTCAGTCGGTGATCGAGATCGCGGCCGAGCTGCGTTTGCCCGTGGGCGTCGTCCGCGTGCTCGTCGCCGACGCGGCGGCGGACCGCCTGGTAGAGATCTCCCAGCTCACCATGCCGACGGGAGCCCCGCAGCTCGAGTTGCTCGACCGGGTACTCGCCGGCCTGCGTCGCATCTGAGACGGCGCGCTCTGAGACGGCGCGCTCTGAGACGGCGCGCTCTGAGACGGCGCGCTCTGAGACGGCGCGGCATTCCGCGCCGCTGGGCTGGACAGAGCATTGAGCTTACGTGAAGCTTCGGATCGCGCTCATTCTGTCACGTCGCCTCAGAGGGACGATCGATATGATCCAAAAGCTGATGCCTCCCGTGTCCCGCCATCCGCTCACCCGCGCGCTCGTCACACGTACCCCCCTCGCCCGGGGGATCATCGATCGCTTCGTCGCCGGCCCGTCCGATACGGACGCGATCGCCGCGGTAGCCGGACTTGCCGACCTCGGCCTCCTGGCGACAGTGGATCTRCTCGGTGAGGACATCACCCGTGCGCAGGACGCGGCCGACACTCTGCTGGCCTACCTCGGGCTGCTCGACCTCGCCGACCGCGCGGGGATCGCCGCCGGTCTCGACGTCTCGGTGAAGCTGTCCGCGCTCGGTCAGGCCGTGCCCCGCGACGGCCGCAAGCTGTCATACGAGAACGCCGCCGAGCTCTGCGCGCGGGCAGCGGCGGCGAACGCGACGGTCACCCTGGACATGGAGGATCACACCACCACGGACTCGACGTTGGACACCCTGGTGGAGCTGCGTCGCGACTTCCCCTTCGTCGGCGCCGTCCTGCAGGCGCAGCTTCTGCGCACCGAGACGGACTGCCGTGACCTCGCCACCGCCGGGTCACGGGTGCGGCTGTGCAAGGGCGCCTACCGCGAACCGTCCGCCGTGGCCTACCAGGGACGTCCGGCCGTCGCCGCCGCGTACGCCCGCTGTCTGGGAATCCTGCTCACYGGATCGGGCTATCCCATGATTGCCACTCACGATCCCGCCCTCCTGAACCTCGCCTGCCGGTTCGCCGAGCACGWGGGACGCCTGCCCGCGACCTTCGAATACCAGTTGCTGTACGGGGTACGCCCGGGCGAGCAGCGGCGGTTGGCGTCGACCGGGGCCACGGTGCGGGTGTATGTGCCCTACGGGGCGGACTGCGTGCCGTACCTGACCCGGCGGCTGGTGGAGAGACCCACGAACCTGCTGCTTGCCGCCCGCGCGCTCCGGAGTCGGGCCTGAGACGCGGCGGGCCTGGGACGCGGCGGGCCTGGGACGCGGCGGGCCTGGGACGCGGCGGGCCTGGGACGCGGCGGGCCTGGGACGCGGCGGGCCTGGGATTATGGGCGGGCCTGGGACGCGGCGGGCCTGGGATTATGGGCGGGCCTGGGACGCGGCGGGCCTGGGATTATGGGCGGGCCTGGGACGCGGGCTGGTTGGACGGGGGACGGAGCGTGCGACGGGACGAAGCAGAGCGCGTGGCGACCGGACCGGTGACGRTTCCGGTCGCGCGTAACGAACCGACCCGTTCCTACGCCCCGGGTAGCCCGGAACGTGCCAGTCTGCGGCGGGCCCTGCTCCGGCTGGGCGGTGAGCACATCGAGCTGACTAACACGATCGGGGGACACCAGCATCTCGGCGGCGGCCCGGCCCGCGACGTCGTGCAGCCTCATGCATACCGGCGGGTGCTCGGAACGCTGCGAGAGAGCACCCACGCGGACGCGGCCGCGGCGGTCGCCGCGGCGAAGAAGGCCGCCCCCGGCTGGCGGGATCTGGGTTTCGCGGGACGGGCCGCGGTGCTCCTGCGCGCCGCGGAGGCGCTCGCCGGCCCGTGGCGGGACACGCTGAACGCGGCCACCATGCTGGGCCAGTCGAAGACCTGCCAACAGGCGGAGATCGACGCCGCCTGCGAGCTGATCGACTTCTGGCGGTTCAACGTGATGTTCGCCGCCGAGTTGCTGGCCGACGTGCCGGCCAGCGGGATCGGGGAATGGAACCGGCTGGATCTGCGTCCACTGGAGGGATTCGTCTACGCGGTCAGTCCGTTCAACTTCACCGCCATCGCCGGGAACCTGGCGACCGCGCCGGCGTTGATGGGGAACACTGTCGTCTGGAAGCCGGCTCCCACGCAGGCGTTCGCCGCACATTTCCTGATGCGGCTGCTGGAATCGGCGGGGTTGCCGCCCGGCGTCATCAACCTCGTCGGCGGTTCGGGTGAACCGGTCAGCGACGTGGTGTTCTCCGACCCGGATCTGGCCGGCGTTCATTTCACCGGTTCTCCCGCCGTCTTCGCCCGGCTGTGGCGGGCGGTCGGCGAGAATCTGGACGGCTACCGTTCCTATCCGCGGATCGTCGGGGAGACCGGTGGCAAGGACTTCGTGGTGGCGCATCCCTCGGCCGACGTCGACGTGCTGCGTACCGCGCTGCTGCGGGGGTCCTTCGAGTACAGCGGCCAGAAATGCTCGGCGGCCTCCCGGGCGTACCTGCCCGCAAGCCTGTGGCGGCGCCTGGACGCCGAACTCGCCGCCGCGACCGAGGCACTGTCGGTGGGGGACGTCAGCGACTTCGACCATTTCACCGGTGCGGTCATCGACGCGCGCGCCTACGATCGCCTGGCCGCCGCGTGCACCCGCGCTGCCAGCGATTCGACCGTCACCGTTCTCGCCGGGGCACAGTGCGATGACGCTGTCGGCTGGTTCGTCCGGCCGACGGTGCTGCTCGGCACCGATCCCGGGCGGGAGTGGTTCACCCGCGAGCTGTTCGGCCCGATCCTGTCGGTTCACGTCTACGACGACAACCGGCCAGGTGCCTGGGACGACGTGCTGACACTGATCGATCGGACCTCGTCCTACGCGCTCACCGGTGCCGTCGTCGCGACCGACCGCTCGGCGATCGCTCGCGCCGAACACGTGCTGCGCTTCGCGGCCGGCAACTTCTACGTCAATGACAAGCCGACCGGGGCCGTGGTCGGCAGGCAGCCGTTCGGCGGCGCTCGCCGTTCCGGTACCAACGACAAGGCCGGTTCCGCGCAGAACCTGCTGCGCTGGGTCAGCCCACGGGTGATCAAGGAGAATCTCGCTCCGCCTGCCGACCACGTGTATCCCCACATGGGGCCCGGGGCCTTTGGCGCGTCCGGCGGTGGCGCGTCCGGCGGCGGTGGCGTGGGTGGGCTGCCGGACGACTCCGCCGGGGGTCCCCCGGCCCCTGACCGTGCCCCCTGACTGCGCCCCGTGTCCGTGCCCCCGGAATCCGGTAAACGCGCAGACGTTTCCCTGAGAGGATCTTAGACTGATATTCCTGATTGGTCCGCTACCCCGGGAGGCGACATGTCCGGATCTACTCATGGGCGTCACATTTTGACCTTCTGCGGAAAATGCAACTGTGGTTGCCCGGAGCTCTTCGTCGACCACGAAGCTCCGGCGGAGCGGCGCATCGTGCTGACCGACGACTTCGGCCAGCGGATCCAGATGAGCGTCGAACAGCTCCAGGCCATCATCGACGAGGCCCGTGCCGGCAGCATCACCGCACTGGTCGATGCCGAACTTGCCCTGGGCGTGAGCTGACGTGCGACGTGCCGTAACTGGACGGGAGCCCGCGGATCGGGGTGTCACCGGGTGGGGTCGGCGGGGGCCGTCGGATCGGTGACACACCACCACCCGGCAGCGGCGCACGCACTGGCCCCACCGCAGGCGGTGGCCGTCGTTGCCGCGGCCGTCTGCGCGTTGCTGGCGATGTTCCACGCCGGACGTCTTGCCGGCGCGCTTGCGCGAGCCCGGCGGAGGGCCGTGTACCCACCGGTCGAGATCGGGCACACGGTGGTGGCCGCGGGAATGGCCGTCATGTTCGTCGGCCCACGCTGGATGACGTCGTCGGTGGTGTTCGCCGTCGCCTATCTGGCGCTGGCCGGCGTCTTCTTCCTCCTTGTCCTGACGGACCCGACCTGCGAGCCGTCGCGGTGGTCCTGTTGCTCGATGCTCGTCATCGAGGGCTTGGCGATGGCGTGCATGGCCCGGGCGGGCAGGTGGCCGGTCGATGATTCGACCGGTCTGACGAATCTGACCGACTGGTTCGCGGTGATCTTCGCTGCGGCGGTGGTGGCTGCTGTCGGTGGCCCGCTGGTCCGCAGGGTCAGGCCGGGCTGGGTGACCCACCCGCCGCCGGCGACATCGGCCGCGTCCCGGCTGGTCATGGCCGGCGCGATGCTGCTGATGCTGCTCTGACGGACGGGTGCCGGTCCTGACGGGCGGCTGCCGGTCTACCCGCCTTATTCCCGTCGGTATTCCTACCGGTGTGGCCCGAACGGGTATGGATGGGCGTTGAATGGAGGCCATGAGCCAGCCACTCGCCACCTTCGCGGGGGGCCCCGCCGCGGGCCCCCCGTTCGCCCTGGAAGAGGGCGATCGCATGCTGCGGGTACGCCTCGACGGCGGCGAGATGTACGCCAAGCAGGGATCCATGGTGGCCTATCGCGGCCGCGTCGACTTCGCCTACAAGGGCCAGGGAGTCGGTGGATTCCTGCGGCGGGCGGTGACTGGTGAGGGCCAGGACCTGATGAGGGTGGCCGGCCACGGAACCGTCTGGTTCGCCGAGTCCGGAAGCCACATCTCGGTCTTCACGCTCGACAACGACAGCCTGACGGTCAACGGCCGCAGTCTGCTCGCGCTGGAGTCCGGCATCCGCTACAAGGTCACCACGACGTCCGGCGGCATCGGCGCCATGATCGCCGGTGGGATCTTCAACACCGAGGTTTCCGGCAGCGGCGGCGTCGCCGTGCTGTGCCTGGGCGCTCCCCTGGTGTTGTCGACGGACGAGCCGGTCTGCGTCGACCGGGATGCCGCGGTCGCCTGGACGGCGGGCGTGCGTACCCGGGTGGTCTCCTCGTTCAAGATAGGCAACCTCGTGGGGCGTAGTTCGGGGGAGCTCGCGCAGATCGAGTACTCCGGTCGGGGGGGATTCGTCGTCGTCCAATGTGGTGAGACGCCGGCCGCCGGGACCGGCACCGACCGGCACTGAACCGACTGCCGGCAGCGTGCCGGCAGGGGCTCGTCTGGTCGGGCGAAGTCGCTGCGGGGGAATGACGCCATGATTATGACGGTTCGTCGCACGCTGCCCGCACGCTTCCTCTGTGCGGGATTTCTATCCTACAGTAAAACTTACCTGCACTTACGTTCATGCGGATGTGAGGGGTCCGGGTTCAGGTTCGCTGCGAAATCCGTATCCGTGTGATGTGCTGTCCGCTGGAGGTTCCGCCCGTCGGCTCGCGCGGACCGTCGGAGGTCATCGCCGCTGGTTGAGGCGCCACGACGGGTCGATCAAGCGGCGTGGGACGGGGCACTCCCTCGGTGTGATGACGAACGACGTCCGGCCGGCGATGCCCGACGGGAGGTGGAGGTTATATGGTGACGCGTGGTGACGCGGAAATCATCGAACTTCTGAACAGCGTGCTGACGAACGAGCTCACGACCGTCAACCAGTATTTTCTGCACAGTCGTATGCAACGTAACTGGGGATATCGACGGATCGCCGAGCACTATTATCACGAGTCGATCGACGAGATGAAGCACGCGGATCAGCTCATCGAGCGGGTGCTGTATCTCGGCGGTCTGCCGAACTTGCAGCGTCTGCACACGCTGCGTATCGGGGAGACGGTGCCCGAGCAGCTCGAGGTGGACCGGTCCGGGGAGTTTGAGGCGGTTGACCTGCTGCGCCGGGGGGTCGCACTCTGCCGGGAGCGGGGCGACGTCGGATCGGCCGTGCTCCTCGAGCGGATCCTCGTCTCCGAGGAGGAGCACATCGACTGGCTCGACGCCCAGCTGGAGCTGATCTCCCAGCTTGGTGCGGCCCATTACCTCGCCCAACAGATCCATGAGGAGTAGCGGAAGGTAGTGGATGGTGGCGATGAATGGCGGAGTAATCCCGTTTTCGTTTCCTCGTCGTTACGCACCGTTGTTGGCGATGTGAACGGGCCGATCCTTTGAGTGTCATGGTGTCGGGTCTCGCCATGCAGGACCCATCCGACTGGCGATAGTGTCCAGTCGGGGGGATCGCGCGGAGGATCGCAGCAGCGAAGCCGACCGTCCACAGGGTGCCGTTGAGGCGGTGCCGCGGGAGAGGGGAGGGGCGAGCCGATGAGCATCGCCAGGTTCTGTCCGCCTCCTCCGCCCCGGGTGGCCGCCGGCTCCACCGCASCGCCCATCTGACCTCCGAGAGCTCCACGCGGGGACTCCTCGGATGAATTCCTTATGAATGGAAAGGATCGTGCGCTAGTGGCGACGTACACGCTGCCGGACCTGAACTACGACTACGGTGCTCTGGAACCGTCCATTATCGGGCAGATAGTCGAACTGCACCACGACAAGCACCACGCGACCTACGTCAAGGGTGCCAATGACACCCTTGAGAAGATCGCCGAGGCGCGCGACAAGGGCGACTTCGGTGCCATCGTGGGCCTGGAGAAGACGCTCGCCTTCAACCTTTCCGGGCATATTCTCCACTCGATCTACTGGGAGAACCTCTCGCCGGACGGCGGGGACAAGCCGGACGGTGCGCTCGGTGAGGCCATCGCCGCCGACTTCGGTTCCTTCGACGCCTTCAAGGCGCAACTGAACGCGGTGACCACCACGGTGCAGGGTTCCGGGTGGGGCGTCCTGGCCTACGACGCCACCGCGCAACGTCTGCTCATCGAGCAGGTGTACGACCACCAGGGCAACGTCGGCGTGGGCAACACCCCGCTGCTCGTGTTCGACGCCTGGGAGCATGCCTGGTACCTGCAGTACAAGAACGTCAAGGTCGACTACGTGGCGGCCCTGTGGAACGTCGTCAACTGGGCCGACGTGGCCGCCCGTTTCGTGAAGGCCAAGGGCGCGGCGGCGGCCTGACCGTGCGGGCTGGTTCCCCGAGGCACAGGACCGTGCCCGGAGAGCCGAGATAGTTGATCATCAAACGTGCGCGAAAAATGTGTACGGATCATGACAAGGGCAGCGCCTCCGGCGGTGCCCTTGTCGTCGTTTTCCGGTGTTTCGGGGCGGGGGCCACGAGGTCCGGTCACCGGCTTCGCGGCCGGCTTCCCAGCTGACCTTGCCGCCGGTCCGGCCGACCGGACACCTTTCGGTCGACGTCACGTCAGCGTCTGGTCGGCGTGTCGTGGAGTGATGTACGACACACCGTGAACGGCTTGACGGCTTCCCTTCCCGCTACGCAGGGTAGTAGACATGTTCGTGGACGTGCTCCGGCCCGATCGACGCCAGTCCGAGATCCTCCCGTCGCCGTCGTCCTGGCGACGTTGTCGCTGATCTGCCGGCGGTCCCGAGCCTGCCGGCGGTCCCGAGCCGAGCGATCCGTCCCGGCCGCGGGCGGCCAGCGGTTCGGCATCCTCCGCAGCCCGATGAGCTCCTGACGTTCGCCGGCAGGCGACGTGCGGCAGCCGCGTGTCCCTCCGGTCGCCGGGCCGTCGGACCGATCATCGGCGGGCCGGACACCTTCCCTCTCCCACTCTTCAAGCCTTCTCCGCGTCCGCGAGCTTTCACCGCGTCCTCAAGCCTTCTCCGCGTCCTCAAGCCTTCTCCGCGTCCTCAAACCCTCACCGAGTCTCCGAGGCGAGATCAACGATTGATGTCACCTCGACGCCRCGCACGCGGCACGTCCGGCCCGTCTGCCGCGACGATCCGTTTCGTCCGAAGGAGATCTGGCGCCGATGCCGTCGCCGACCACTCAGTTGTCCGTCGATGATCCACGGATGGCCTCGCCCACCTCGCCCACCTCGTCCGCGGCGGGCAGGCAGTCCCGCGCCCGCACCATCGTCGGTCCGCAGCGGGGCAACTCCGTCGTGCCGACCGCAGGCAGGCCGGCCGCGACACCCATCGCACCCATCGTCTCTCCGGCGTCGATCGTCTCTCCGGCGTCCACCGCCGTCCCGGCCGCGACCCCGGTTCCGTCGACGCGTCGGCTCCCGGCGGCCTCTCCCGCCTCCGGAGGGGCACCCGGGGAATACGTGCGTGCCGTGGTCGCGGTGCTGCTCGGGCGCGGTGAGCAGGCCGGCCCGTTCCACCTTCTCGCCGATCGGCTCGCGCTGGACGGCTACCTGGTGACCGTCGTTCCCGACGGTGGCCGCCKGGTGCCCGCGGTGGCCGAGAACCGGGTGCCGGGTGTCCCGTTCGTCCTCCTCGGTTCCGACACGGGGGCCCTCGCGGCGCTGGCGATGGCCGCCTCCCCCGCGGTACGTCCCGACGGTGTGATCATGGTCGGCCTGCCGCTCCTGCAGGTTCCCGTCGCGGGGGTGGCCATCGAGGAACCGTTGCCGCGTGCCCTGCCCGACCTCCCGATCCTGCTCATCCACGGTGCGCAGGACGAGGTCAGCCCGCTACCCCTGATCCGGATGACGACGCGCACCGCGTCCCGGGCGGAGCTCGTGGTCGTCCCGGGCGGCCACGACGTGCTGACGGGTCCGGGGCGTCGCAGCGTCGCCGCGCGGACCCTGCTCTTCCTGGAGTCCCTCCGCGAGGCCTGACCCCGGCGGGTCTGCCGGCCCGGGGAGGGCAGCGGGTCGTGATCGTCGCCGCCCGCATACTCGGCATGGCCGTTCGGCCCACTCGGTAAGGGCCGAACGGCCAGCCGGGCGTGACATCCGGCGGATCGGCTGGTCCGTCCCGGCAGGGCACTGCTGACGACACCGCCGCCGGACCCCCGCGGGTCCTGAAGATGCCCAAACCCGTCGTGGTCGGATCCGTGGACCTGCGACGGCGACAGGCACGGGAAGACGCCTGCCAGACCGAGGTGGCCCTCAACCGGCGGCTGGCGCCGGACGTGTACCTCGCCGTCGCGGACGTCCGCGACGAGGCCGGCCTCCTGCGTGATCACATGGTCGTCATGCGTCGGCTGCCCGTCGCGCGCCGACTGACGACGCTGGTCGAGCGGGGCGGGTGGGTTGATCCACAGCTGCGAGACCCCGGTGCGGATCGGTGCGGATCGGTGCGGCGGGCAGCCTGGCGGCTATGCAGGCTCGCTGGCTGGACCTGCTGCGCGCCGAGGAACGTTCCCGCCGGTTCCGGCGATACGAGCCCCTCGTCGTTGCTTAGAGTAATCGGATCGGGGTGAAGCGCGTACGCTTAGTTGCTGTGACGGCTGTAACGTCGCTGCCGCCCACGCAGAGTGGGGGAGCCTCCCCGGCCGGTCGCCGAGCGACCGCGCGTCGTCGCCGTGGCGGTGGGGAGCCCGGTGGCCCGGGCGGCCCGCGAGCGCGGTGGGGCACGCGGCTCGCGCGGGCCGTGCTGGGCATCGCGGCGCGATGCGACGCGGGTGTCCGGCTCGTCGGGCTGCTGGCGTTTCTCGTGGTCGCGCTCGCGTTGTTCGGGTTGACGCTGCACGGAGTGGTCACTCATCGGCTGGACGCGACCGACGGCCTGGTGAGTCGGCACGGCCGAGCGCTCGCCACGGCTCAGGAGCTGCGGGCCGCCCTCTCCCAGGCGGATGCCGCCGCGGCGGCGGAGGTCTTCGCGCCCGTCGAGCTTCTCGTCGGCAGGGGAGAGTCCGCCGCCGAGCTGCGGCAGCGCTATGATCGGATCAAGAACGGTGGGCTGTTCGAGGCGAGTGTCGCCGATGCCGCCCGTGACGTCCTGGACCTGCGCCGACTAGACCCGGCCCTGTGCGCCGCGGACCCGCCCTGGTCCGACCCCGCGGCGCCGCCACCCGGACCCGACGGCGCAGGGACCCGGCCGTCGTCCGGGCGGATCGCCTCGTCGTGCCCCCTGGACGTGCTTGCCGGCGGCATTCCCGTCTACAACGGGATGGTCGAACGGGCCCGGGCGAACAACCGGGCGGGGCTGTCCGTCGGCGAGGCCAACCTGCGGGCCGCCTCGACGATGATGCGCACGGAGATCCTTCCGGCGACCGAGGWGCTCGTCGCCCGGTACGCCGACGCGGTGGACACCGCCTACCAGCAGGCCACCGGCTCACGGGGGGAATGGGCGATCGTGATCACGGCCGCCCTCGCGATCATCGCGCTCGTCGGCGTCCAGCTGCTTCTGGTCCGACGCACGAACCGACTGGTCAACCCGGGCCTGCTGCTCGGCACCGGGTGCATCCTGGCCACGGTCACCTGGACCGCGGTCGCCTTCGGGACCCAGCAGACCCGTCTTGACACCGCGCAGGACTCCGGGTATCGACCGATGAGCCTGCTCGCCCGATCGAAGACCCTGGCTCTGGAGGCACGGGTCGATGAGAACCTCTCGCTGACGGCGCTCGGCAACGGCACCCGTTTCGACGAGCACTTCGCCTGGGTGACCCRAGGCCTCGGCTTCGACGTGACCGGTGACCGCCTACCGCCCGAACCGGTCACCCGTCGTGGTTCACTCGTCGTCGCCCTCGACGCGCGCGGGGGGGCCGGGATACCGGCGGGACTCGAGAGCGATCTGCGCTCCTGGCTGCGTAGCCGGGCCTCGGTGGTGGCTCTGCTGGCCTCGTCACCGGACTCGGTCGTCGCGGCCGCGCGAGGACCGGGAGACGCCGGCTCCTCCGTCGGGGACCCGCGTTCCTCCGACACGTTCGGACAGGCGGTGACCCGGACCCTCGGGCCGGGCACGACGGCGTTCACCAGCTTCCTCGGCAAGCTCGACGTCGCGATCGACGCCGCCCGGGGCAGGTTCGAAGGAGATGTCCGCCGGGCCGCCGCGGCGTTGCGCGATCTCGAGCTGGCCGGCCCGGCGCTTGTCCTCACCGCGATCGTCGCGGCCGCGGCGGGGATGTGGCCCCGGCTCCGGGAGTACCTGTGAGCCCGCCCGGTCGGACCGGGCGCCGGACCGGGCGGACCACCCGCCGGCACCCTTCCATCCCGACGGGGGCAGTGGGCCCGCTGCTTGGGGGGATCCTCGTTGGCTGCATGGTCCTCGTGGGCGGTACGGGCTGCAGTACCGCCCGTAGCCCCCTTCCGCTGGAGGCCGCCCCGATGCCGCCATCACCGGTGCCGGACGCCGAGCCCACGCGGGCGTCGGCGGAATCGGCCAACCCGGATGGAACCTGTCGCCGGGATGGCAGACCGCTCCGGTCGAGCGAACCACCCCTCACCCCGATGCCTCCCCCCGGCCGGATGCCGGTGGGCAGCCGCATGCGCGCGATCGCGCGGGACCGCGGCTACCTGCGCGTGGGCATCGCTACCGACGCGCCCCCGGCCGGGTTGATGAACTGGCGCACCCTGCGACTGGAGGGTTTCGACGTYGGCATAGCCCGCGCGGTCGCAGCGGCCATCTTCGGCGCCGAGCGGGTCGACGATCATGTCCAGTTCCGTGCCGTCACCACCTCCGAGCGGGAGGACCTGCTCCGTTCCGGCATGGTCGACATGCTCGTGGCTACCATGACCATCACCTGCGAGCGCAAGCGGCAGGTCCGGTTCTCCGACGTGTACTACGAGTCGACCCTGCGGTTGCTGGTTCGGGAGAACGCCGGGTTCCGCGGTATCGCCGATCTCGTCGGACGGCCGGTCTGCTCGTCGGCGGGGAGCACGTCCAGCGAGAAGCTGGCGCGGCTGCCGGCGCCGGGACCCCGACCGGTGACCCGGGCCCRCCTCGCGGACTGCCTGGTCGCGCTCCAGCACGGTGACGTCGACGCGATCGCCGGCGACGATGTCCTCCTCGCCGGACTGGCCGCCCAGGACCCCTACACGACGGTGCTCGGGCCGAGCGCCTTCGGCGCGGACTTCGAAGCCGGCGGCCGGCTCGACGAGCCCTACGGTATCGCCATGCCGATCACCGGGGACACGGCGGGAGACGACGAGTTCGTCGCGTTCGTCAACGGCGTGCTTCGCGAGATCATGCTCGACGGAACCTGGTCCCGCCTGTATGACGAGTGGCTGCGACCGGGCCTACGCGTACCCGGCCGCCCCCCGCTGCTCGACGGTGGCCGTCCCTGACCGGGCCGTGAGCTGGCGGGCCGGGCGAGYCACGAGATCGAAACCGGTGATTCATGATGAATGACGCGCACCCGAGCCCTGGTGCCCGAGCCCCGATGGTTGTCACAGTTCGGACGGTAGACCGACAAGCCGTGCGCCGGCGTCCCAGAGCTGGTTGCAGCGCGCGACGTCGGTGGTGTGCGATGCGGTTATGACCGTCTCGTGCCGGACGAAGAAACGCCCGCTGACACCATTGATTTCGGGACTGGTCGCGAGCCATGCCGGCGTATCGGCACCGACGTCGGGGCCAGGCCTGAACGGATCGAGCATCGCGCTGAACACCCGCAGTGCGCCGCGGGAATCTCGGCCGAGTCCGTCTTGCTGATAATGCCCGGATGAGCGCCGTTCACCGTGATGCGGGAGCCGGTGAGCCGCCGACCACGACGAAGCGCGCTGGCCGGTCACTCATGGGGCCGATCAGCGAGCRCAGCAGCAGGTACGGCGCGAGATGGTTGGTGGCCAGGGTTCGCTGGATACCTTCGGAGGTGATATCGCCGAGCTCCACAGCTCAGTGCCTATGAGCAAGGAAGCCACCGTCAGAGCAGCGTGCGGGGCCGGATGCGGTTCGCCTGGTCGACGAGGCGGACCCGGCTCGCCCGGTCACCGGCCAACCGGGCCATCTCCCGGTAGGTCTCGGCCAGCCCGAAGCGGAGGTCCCGTTCCACCATGACCCGACTGAGCAGGGTCGGTGGCCGGGGCGCATCCGCGGCCGGGTAGGCGGCCGGGTAGGTCATGACGAGGGCCAAGGCGGCGGTGAACAGGTCACGGTGCAGTTCGGCCCGGCGTCGTTCGCCCAGGTCGAGCCTTGGATCGGCCAGTATCGTCGCCGCCCGATGCAGGGCCGCCGATCCCGAGGCCGCGCGGTCTGGTCGGGCGGCCAGGCCGACGAGCACCCCGATCATGCGGATCCGCGACGCGGTGTAGGCGGCGGACGACGGAGGGACCCGTAGATAAGCGTCGATCTTGTCAGTCGGATCGGTCCGGCATCGGGCCAGCCCGAACGCCGCGCTGGTCGTGCTCGGATCGATGGTGGAGACGACGTCGAACAGGGCCGCGGCCCGGTGCCGGGCCGCGTCACGTTCAGGCGCGGTGTCCGCGGTGTCCGCGGTGTCCGCGGTGTCCGCGGTGGTCGCCACGTCCGCGAGTGCGGTCGCGAGGGCGAGGCGCGGAGCGAGCTCCCCGGGGACCCGGGAGTAGACCCGGTCGAACGCCGCGGCGGCCACGGCCGGTCGTCCTCCGACGAGGGCATGTAGGCCCCGGTACCAGTCGACCCGCCATTCCCGCGGCTGCTCCACGGCCGCGTCGTCCAGGGTGCCCGCCGCCTCATGGAGCTGCCCGGCCCGGATCTGGGCGCGGGCCAGGGACAGCCGCACCTCGGTGGTCCTCGGGACGATCGCCGCCAGCCGGGTGGCCAGGGAGGCCGGTTCCTCGTCCGAACCGGCGGTCAGTCCGGGCGCCCATGGATCGTCCTGGTCGATCCGCAGATCGGGGAGGACCTCCCACCATGCGGGGGTCCCGGCGGGCCCCGCCTCCCCGGTGGGGTGCCCGACGGCGTCGAACCACCGGCTGGCCAACGGGGGGACCGGCCCCTCCGTTCTGGCCACGATCTCGTAGAGCACCCCCACCAGTTCGTCGGCGAGCTCCGTGGTGCTCTGGAAGCGCTGGTCGGGATCGGTCGCGGTGGCTCGGCGCAGGAGCCGGTCCAGGGATTCGAAGTCCCGCAACGGGGCATGGGCCCGGCGCGGCGGCAGGGCGTGCCGGTAGGCGCCGAGGAAGCCCGGGAACCGGCCGAGGACGAGACGGGCCAGGGTCCGGGCGACGGCGAAGATGTCGGTGGTGACCGTGGGCGCGGTGCGCGCGATGCCCGCCGGGCGTTCCCCGTCGTCGTCGAGTTCGGGGGCCCGGTAGCCGGGCGTGGACAGGTATCCCGACACGCGGTCGTCGAGCCGGCGCGCCCCGCCGAGGTCGATCAGTTTGACGTCCTCGGCGGTGACCATCACGTTTTCCGGTTTCAGGTCGCAGTAGACCAGCCCGAGGCGATGCAGATGCCCGAGGGCCGGAAGCACCCGCAGCAGGTAGCGGATCACGTCGGCGGCCGACGGCGGAGCCGACCGCCCGTCCGGTCCCGCCACCCCGACCTCGGCCAGGCCGGCCAGGGACACCCCCGGCACGTACTCCATGACGATGTAGTCCTCGCCATGGTGGGTGACATAGTCGAGGATCTTGACGATGCCCGGATGGGACACCGTGGTCAGAATGCGCCGCTCTCCCTCGGCGATCCGACGCGCCTCCGGGTTCGCCGCGTCGAGCAGGCCCTTGAGCACCACCCAGGCCCGCACGCCGTCGCCGCCGAGGTTGTCGTCGGTCGCGGCATACACCCAGCCGAGCCCACCGTGCGCGATGACGCCGTGCACGGTGTAGCGGCCGACCCGTTCGCCCGGTCGCAGCTTGACGGTGAACGAGTAGCGGTGGCCGCATCCCGCGCAGCTGCCTTCCAGGGCGACGCTCTCGTCCTGCTCGTCCTGCTCGTCGTGGCCCGGCCGGGCCACGGGCGCGCCGCACCCGGCGCACTCCCGAAGGCCCGTGGGAACGCTGGGCGCGTCCAGGAGGGGCGGGGTCGAACCGGGGGGCGGGCCGACCAGGTGTGGGAGCCGGAGCGGATCACGGTGGGCGCCGGGCGCCGGGAACCGCCGGGGTAGCGCGGTCACCCGGGGAGCCGGCAGATTCACCGACCCGGATTCCCCGACGATGGGAGGCCCGGCAACGGGTCTCGCGCTGTCCTCCGTCATGGCCCCTCTTCGCCAACGGGCACCATTCGCGTACCGGGTCCACCCGCCACCGTGCCGTCATTCCCCGACGGGTCGTCCCCGAGCCGCCGTCGTCCGGTCCGTTCGTCGCCTTGTCCGTGCGACGGCTTGTCGGAATGCCGTGGCGCGGTGGATCCCCGTGGTCGGGCGGTGTGCGCTGGTACGCGACCAGCCTGCCATGCGGTCGGGTTGTCCGCCGTGACGGAGCCCGGTTGCATCGGCTACGGGTTGTTTGGAGAGCGAGTTTGGCGGGCGAGGGCCCTGGGACGCGTCCCACCGAAATGCCGCGCCCACGATCGGGTGGTCGAGGATYGGGTGGTCGAAGCCGGTGCCGACCCGGTCACCGCCGGCGCTCGACGGCGCGGGCCTTCACGGTCGCCCCGAGGCCGCGCGCGGTGGTTTCGGCACGCTGCTTCAGCGGCCCGAGGGTGCGGCGCAGCCGATCGATCYGTCCCTCGCCGCCACGGGTGACATCCGCCGCCTCGCCCTCCCCGTAGTCATGATCGGGATGGTCCGCCGCACCCAGCCGCCAGTAGCCGCGGGTCGACAGGTCGGCGCGGTCCAGCCCCGCGGCGAGCAGGTGACGGCGGATCCGGCGTACCGCCGTGGCCTCGCAGGCCACCCAGGCCGCGGTGCCGGCGGGCAGGGGTACGGCCTCGACGGCCTCGGCCAGCAGCGTGCCGGGAACCCCGCCGTCACGGTGCAGCCAGGTGACGGTCGTCGCGGGGGTGACCGGGAGAGCCCGTCGGCGGCCGGCGTCGCGAACCTCCGCCACCACGGTCACCGGTACCCGAGCGGGCAGCCGTTCCAGCACCGTCGCCAGCGCGGGCAGGCCGGTCTCGTCGGCGGCGAGCAGGTGATGCGCGGCCGACGTCCGCACCTCGTATCCACCCCCCGGTCCGGCGATGGCGAGATGGTCACCGGGCCGAGCGGTACCCGCCCACCGCCCGGCCGGACCCTCGCCGTGCAGGAGCATCTCGATGTCCAGTTCGAGGGCCTCAGCGTCGAACCGGCGCGGGGTGTAGGTCCGCACGATCGGGCGGGGCGTACCCGCCGGGAAGACGGGTCGTCCGTCCGGCCCCCAGCTCGGAACGGTCGGTTCGGTCTGCCCGTCGGCCGGCAGGAAGATCTTCACGTGCTGCGCGGCCCGGGGCAGCGCGAATCCGGCCAGCGCCGGCCCACCGAGCGTCACCGTCACCATGTCCCCGGTGAGCGGGGTGACGCGGACGACCCGCAGCCGGCGCGGGGCCGGCCGGGCGCGCCGCGGCGCGGGCCGGTTTTCCGCCGACGTCGACGGGCGGCCGTCGCGCCCGTCCGGTAGTCCGGTCGGGTGGGGCGTGGATGGTGGCGTGGATGGTACGGAGGAGTCCGGCCCGAAGGTCGACATCGGTTCTTGCGTCCTGTCTCTCGTGACCGCGGGCTGGACTGGTCCTGGCCCGCACGGACGGGCTTCAGGCCCGAGACGGGGCTGTCCCGACCTCCGCGAGCCCGGGTGGCATTTCAGGACGAACCTACGCCCCGCCATTCGGGCGATGACTCGCGGAGGGGCGCGACGGTCGTTCCGTACCTGCTTCGGGCCTGCTTCGGGCCTGCTCCGGATCTGCTTCGGGCCTGCTCCGGATCTGCTCCGGATCTGCTCCGGATCTGCTCCGACATGATTGTCCTCCTTGACAAGGAAAATTTTCGGCAGGACGATGAGGCGCATGTTGGAGGTCGCAGTGATCGATGACCCGGCCGCCGCGGGGGCCGCGCTCGACCCGGTCCGGGCGAGGTTGCTGGCCGCGCTCGCGGAGCCGGGTTCGGCCAGCACCCTGGCCACTCCCGTGGGGCTGTCACGTCAGCGGGTCAATTACCACCTGCGGGCCCTGGAGCGTCACGGGCTGGTCGAACTCGTCGAGGAACGCAGAAGGGGCAACTGCACCGAGCGCGTATTACGGGCGACGGCGGCCTCCTATGTGATCTCGCCGACCGCGTTGCCGGCGGTCGCCCCGGATCCCGGCCGGTCGCCGGATCAGCGCTCTGCCCGATGGCTGCTCGCGCTCGGTGCCCGGCTGGTGCGGGAGATCGGCGACCTCCTCACCGGTGCCACCGCCGCCCGGCAGCGGCTGGCGACGTTCGCGATCGACAGCGAGATCCGGTTCGCCTCCGCCGCGGACCGCGCCGCGTTCGCCGCGGAGCTCGGGGAGACGGTTGCCGCCCTCGTCGGCAGGTACCACGACACCACCGCTGCGGGCGGGCGCTCCCACCGTTTCGTCGTCGCCCTGCACCCGAGCGTCACGCGGCCCGAGCGGGTGGCTGTCGGGTCCAATGCGGGATCCGAGGCGGGAGAGGGCATCCTCGGCCTCGGCACCGCCGGTCCCACTGGCATCGACGGTCCCACCAGCGCAGCCGGCCTTACCAGCGCAGCCGGTCCCACCGGAACCGATGGCCCCACCGCAACCAAGGAGAACTAGAGATGTCCCGTGGGTTCGAGATCCGCCGCGAGGGCGTGCTGCCCACCTCCCCGGAGGAGTACTGGGACGCCGTGACCACCGGTAACGGCGGATGGCTGTGGCCGATGGAGTTCGAGCCCCGCCAGGGTGGCGCCGCGCCCTTCGGGGGCACGGTCACCGTCTGGGATCCGCCGCACCACCTCGTCACCCGGGTGGAGGGTGCGGATGGCTGGTTCAACCAGCTGGAACATGTGATCGAGGGCCGGGACGGCGGCACGACCTCCTTCCGCTACGTCCACAGCGGGATCTTCGTCGACGACTGGGAGAACCAGTACGACGGCGCCAGCCAGCACACCGACTTCTACCTGCACACGCTCGGCCAGTACCTGCGGTACTTCAGTCGCCGGCCGGTGACCTACGTCGCGGCCGACGCGCCGGCGTCCTCGACCGCGCCGGACGCGTTCGTCCGGCTGCGCCGCGAGCTCGGCGTCGCCGACGAGGTCGGCCAGGGCGACGCGGTGCGCGTCACCCTCCCGGGCATCGACCCGCTGGACGCCGTGGTCGACTACCTGCATCCCCACTTCCTCGGCCTGCGGACCGGCGACGGGCTGTACCGCTTCTTCGGCCGCAACGCCTTCGGCGCCCCGATCGGCATCGCCCTGCACCTGTTCGCCCCCGGCGCCGACCAGGCGAAGACCACCCAGGCCTGGACCGACTGGCTACAGGACGTGTTCGCCTAAGCGCCTTTGCGGCGGTCTCTATCGTTTCGTCGGTCCCCGCCGTTTCGTCGATCTCCGCCGGCTCGTGTCGGGCCGGCACCGGCACCCGGTCAGGGATGACGGTCATACTCCGAACGCCCGTGCCAGCCGCGTCAACCCCTTCGTGATCTCCACCGGCGGGTGCGTGGTGAAGGACAGGCGCAGCGTCGCGGGGTCCGGCGGCCCCGCGAAAAAAGGAGCACCGGGAACGTAGGCCACGTCGTGCTCCACCACGCCGGGCAGCAGGGCGGTGGCGTCGTGACCATCGGGGAGGCGGGCCCAGACGAACATGCCGCCCTCGGGCCGGTTCCAGCTGCTCCCGGGCGGCAGCGCCCAGGCGAGCCCGTCGAGGAGCGCGTCGCGGCGTTCGCGGTAGGCGGCGCACATCCGAGCAATGTGCAGGTCGGGGTCGGCGTCGGCCAGATACCGGGCGGCGGCGGCCTGATCGACCGTGGAGGTGTGCAGGTCCGCGGCYTGCTTGGCGATCACGCAGGCCCGCCGCAGCATGGCCGGGGCCCGCAGCCAGCCCAGTCGCATCCCTGGGGCTATGATCTTGGAGAAGCTGCCGAGCAGGACGGTGCGGTCGGCGGCGTCGGCGAACGACGCGATCCACGGCTCCCGCGTGCCCTGGAAGCGCAGCTCACCGTAGGGGTCGTCCTCGACGATCCACAGGCCCTGCTCCGCGGCCACCCGGGCGACGGCCGCGCGGCGCGCCGCGGACAGCGTCCGACCGGTGGGGTTCTGGAAGGTCGGCACCAGGTAGAGCAGTCTGGGACGCTCGCGGGCCACCGTCTCCGCCAACCGGTCGGGGAGGATCCCGTGCTCGTCGGTGGGGACGGGCACCACCCGGGCACCCGCGAGGCCGAGGCACTGCAGGGCAGCCAGATAGGTCGGATCCTCCACGAGGACCGCGTCACCCGGCTCCACGAGCGTCGCCGACAGCAGCGTCAGGGCCTGCTGCGAGCCCGTCGTGATCAGCAGGTCGTCCGCTCGGGTGGGCAGGCCGCGGCGCGCCAGGCGTTCCGCGACCGTCTGGCGCAGGTCCGGGTCGCCCTCCGTGGCGGAGTACTGCAGCACGCGCCGCGGCTCMTCGGTGAGCACCCGGTCGTAGGCGCGCCGGATTCCGTCGGCGTCGAAGAGCTCGGGAGCGGGTAGACCGCCGGCGAAGGAGATCACCTCCGGGTGGGCGGTCAGCGCGAGGATCTCCCGCACTGGCGAGGTGCGCACGGCGCCGGCTCGGGCGGCGAGACCGGGCACCGCAGCGGCGGGTGGAGCGGCGTTGGTCATGGCGGCTCCTCGAACTCCTTCTCCGGGTTCTCCCCGACGTACACGACCACTCGCCGCCAACCRCCGGGACGGCCGTACAGCGGCGTTCCAGCCTGTGGACTGTGCTTCCCGCATCCTGGACTTTCTGGCGATCATAGCCATCGGCGCCGGTTTACGTGGCCGCCCGCGACTCCGAGCAGGCCGAGCAGCACGTTCACCAGGAATATCGAGTCCCACCAGAAGTGGTCGAGCAGGACACCGGCGAGGACGGGCCGCCGGCCAGCCCGGCACCCGCGGACGACGAGAACAGCGCGAACGCCGACGCCCGGGCCGGACCGGGGATGGCAGAGGTCATCATGCCCCTTCGTATCGGGCGCAGACGATGTCTCCGATCGGGCTGGTTGAGGGGAGGCTGGTTGAGGGGGCTGCTCGTGAACAGGCACCGAACGCCGACGGTGTGGGTAAGACGTCCGCACGGAGAAAGCCAGACTGCGGACCTGGACGGAATGGCGACGGGGAATTCTCCTGTCGCAGTGGTTTATGCGGAACTCATGGAACAGAAATAGAGCGCCCGGATCGCAGAGAATGCCTGCCGACTGGACCATGACCTCGACGGTCGCGATCGGGCGGGAGATGATCAGGGGAGCGTGTCGGACATCAAACTGATACAGTCCGGCGGAGTCGGGCGTCGTCGACGCTGAGTGTCGCGCTGGTCGCCGGGAGCCGGTCACCCGGCACCGGCCAGGGTTCCTTCCCGGGAGATTTCACATGCGCAGCGCCAAGGATTTCTTCGCTCCCCTCGCCGTGGGGGCGYCACCCCCGCCTCGCGAGATCCCGTGGYGGCCGTCCCGGATGATTCACTTCTTCGACCCGAGCAACGAGAAGATGGCGGCGAAGCTGCCGCAGATCATCCCCCGGGTCGACGTGCTGCTCGGGAACCTCGAGGACGGGGTCCGAGCGGACAACAAGATCGTTGCCAGGGAGAACCTGATAAAGATCGTCGACGGCGCGGACTTCBGTGAGACGCAGTTCTGGATCCGCCTGAACAGCCTCGACTCACCCTGGGGGCTCGACGACCTGCTCACGCTCGTGCCCGCCATCKGCGAGAATCTCGACGTGGTGATGGTGCCCAAGGTCCAGGGGGCGGAGGACATCCACTATGTGGACCGCCTCCTCGCCCAGTTGGAGGCGAAGGCCGGCCTGTCCCGGCCGGTGCTTGTCCACGCGATTCTGGAGACCGCGCGAGGGGTCGCGAACGTCGAGGAGATCTGCGCGGCAAGTCCCCGCATGCAGGGTCTGTCCCTCGGCCCGGCGGACCTGGCGGCGGACCGGCGGATGAAGACAACCCGTGTCGGCGGTGGGCACCCCGGCTACCTGGTACGCCAGGATCCGCGGCCGGACGACCCGGCGGCTGTCCGAGCCACGTTCCAGCAGGATCCCTGGCACTACACGCTCGCCCGGATGGTAGACGCCTGCGCGGCGAACGGGATCATGCCGTACTACGGGCCGTTCGGTGACATCGCCGACGTCCTCGCCTGCGAGGACCAGTTCCGCAACGCGTTCCTGCTCGGGTGTGTCGGGGCGTGGTCACTGCATCCCGTTCAGATCGACATCGCGAAGAAGGTCTTCAGCCCCGAGCCCGCGGATGTCGAGTGGGCAAAGCGCGTCGTCGCGGCCATGGGCGACGGAACGGGTGCCGTGATGGTGGACGGTACGATGCAGGACGACGCCTCGGTGAAKCAGTGCCGGGTCATCCTCACTCTCGCCACTCGCCTCGCCGCCCGGGACGCGCAGCTCGCGGCGGCCTACGGACTACCCGCGCCGGAGGCACGATGACCGGCACCGCGGCCGCGGGTTCCCCGGGTTCCCCGTCCGCGGGCCGCCCACCCGCCGCGTACCGTCCGCGGCGTTCCGTCCTCTACATGCCCGGGGCCAACGAGCGCGCCATGGAGAAGGCCAGGAATCTGCCGGCCGACGCGCTCATCCTGGACCTCGAGGACGCGGTGGCGCCCGTCGCCAAGGAGCGCGCCCGGGAGCAGGTCTGCGCGGCGGTGGCCGATGCCGCCTACGGCCACCGGGAGGTCACGGTTCGCGTCAACGCCCGCGGCAGCTCCTGGCATGCCGACGACCTGCGCGCCGCGGGACGGGTGGGCCCGGACGCCGTCGTGGTGCCGAAGGTCGAGTCGCCGTCGGACGTCCACGCGATCGAAAAAGGGCTCGAAGCGGCCGGCGCGCCGGACCGCACCATGATATGGGCGATGGTGGAGACACCTGGTGCCATCCTGCGCGCCCAGGAGATCGCCCAGGCGTCGCCGCGGCTCACCGTCCTCGTGATGGGCACCAACGACCTGGCCAACGAGCTGCGTGCCGAATTCGTGCCCGGCCGCGCCCCGCTGCTGACCGGCCTGGGGCTGTGTCTGCTGGCCGCGCGCGCGAGTGGAACCGTGATCCTCGACGGTGTCTACAACGACATCCGCGACGCCGACGGCTTCGCGGCGGAATGCCGCCAGGGCCGCGAGATGGGCTTCGACGGTAAGACGCTTATCCACCCCAACCAGATCGAGACGTGTAACCGCACGTTCTCACCCACTGAGGCCCAGGTCGCGCAGGCCGCGGAGATCGTGCGGGTCTGGGAGGAGGCGCTACGCGAGGGCCGCGGAGTGGCGACCGTCGACGGCCGGCTGATCGAGAACCTGCACGTCGACAACGCGCGCCGGATTCTCGCCGTCAGCGCGGCCATCGCGGGTCTGGCCGACGGCCAGGCGGCCTCCTGACGGTGACCGTTCTGGCGGTGACCGTTCTGGCCGCTTCGACGGCTGTAGGGATGCGACAGCCCCTCCACCGCGGTGGAAGCCACCGCGGTGGAAGCCACCACCGTTCCCTGCCAGCGTGATCCGGACGCTCGGACGCTCGGACGCTCGGACTCGCGGGCGATGTCTCCTGTCGGTCAGTGCAGGGGCCGGTGCGCGGTCTCGGGGAGCCGGCTGAAGACCACGGTGCTGACCAGGRCGACGGCGGTGACGTACCAGCCGAAGGAGGCGGCGTGGCCGATGTCCACGAGGTAGGTGGCGACGTAGGGGCCGGTGCCGCCGAAGAGGGCGACGGAGAGCGCATAGGGGAACCCGATACCGGAGCTGCGCAGGCGCGCCGGGAACAGCTCGGCGACCACCGCGCTCGAGATGCACGACCAGCAGGCGAGGAACACCAGCCCCATGATCTGAACCAGGAGCAGTCTGGTGGTCGAGCCGTCCAGTAGGGCCAGCATCGGAACCGTGCCGACCACGAAGAAGGTGCCGAAGATGAGCAGCATCGGCCGCCTGCCGACGCGGTCCGAGATCGCTCCGAAGACCGGCTGCAGGGCGAGGAAGATGGTCAGCGCGACGACACCGGAGAGCAGGCCGTGCTTGAGGTTGGAGCCCACCGTGATGTTCGCGTACGTCGGCAGATAGGCGGTCCATACATAGAACACCAGGGCCGGGGCCGCGGTCAGCCCGAACACCTGGAGGGATTCCCTGGGGTGCCGGCGGAGGAACTCGAACATGTCGGCACGACGGGCACCGGCCGGCTCGTCCGCCGTCTGGGTGAGGGTCTCCTTGGCGTGCGTCCGGATCCACATGCCGACCATGGCCGCGACCGAGCCRAGCAGGAAGGGGATCCTCCAGCCCCAGCTGGTCATGTTCTGCGAGTCCAGCGTGCTGGCGAGTAAGGCGCTGATCCCGATCGCCGCCAGGTTGGCCGAGGTCGCACTGATGTAGAAGAAGCTCGAGTACAGTCCCCGACGGCCAGCCGGCGCGGACTCGATGAGAAACGCGCTTCCCGCGGCATACTCGCCCCCCGCGGAGGCACCCTGGATCAGCCGGGCCAGCAGGAGCAGTGCCGGGGCGGCGACCCCGACCTGCTTGTAGGTGGGGGCAAGCCCGATGATGAGACTGCCCAGGCCCATGCCCATAATCGTGGTGCTGAGCGTCCTGCGGCGGCCGATCCGGTCGGCGAGAATCCCGAGGATCAGCGCTCCGACCGGGCGGGCGAAGAATCCGACGGCGAAGATCGCTAAGGTCGACATCAGCGGCACCAGGCTGCCTCCCGGGCTGGYCGGGAAGAACTGCGTGGAGAAGTACACCGCAAGCATCGAGTAGATGTACCAGTCGAACCATTCGACGGCGTTGCCGACGGAGGCGGCCAGGAGCTGCCGATAGTGGTTGGTCCGCTCCCGGAGGCCGGTTGTTGCTGTCATCGAAGCGGTCATGGGTTGCTCCCCTGTTGGGCGGGGCCGAGACCACCAGCTCGGAACGTCGAGCTCTGATGGGCCCGGTAACGGGTACGAATTTCCAACAGGATGTGGCGTGCGACACATCGAAGGCTACGGGCGGGATGCCAACGCGGCGCCCTTCGCTTCGTACGMGGCTACGAAACCGGCGGGGCTRCCGTCTCCGCATGGAAGGCCCAGGACAGTTCCACCAGGGTGTCGGTGTCGTCCAGGGACCGCCCGGTCAGCTCCTCGAACCGGGCTAGTCGGTAGCGCAGCGTGTTGACGTGTACATGCAGCGCCTCGGCGGTCCGCGGGATGTTACGGCCATTGGCCAGGTAGCAGCGGAGCGACTCGACGACTTCCTCCCCGAACGCACCGGTGTCCCGGAGCGGCTGGAGGTAGCGGGCCCGCATCAGTGCGGTCACGTCCGCCGCACGCGGCACGGCCACCCGCCAGCCGAGGCTCTCGAGGGTGTGCACGCCCTCGTCGTGGCGCAGTCGGGCCGCGGCCAATACGTCGTTGGCCACCGAGAAGGACGCCGCGACCCGGCCCAGCGGCCCCTCGGGCCCGGCGGCGACCAGCAGCCCCGGGACCGCGGGTGGCGGCCCCGACACGATCCCCACGAGCCGGCCTTGGGAGGGCACCAGGAGCAGGACCATGTTGCTGCGCCGGCACCCCTGGTTGATCAGGTTGAGGGCCTGGTCCAGCTCCGCTTCCGACAGGGTGGCAGTGCACACCRCCCGCAGGCGTGTGTCGCGCCGCACGTGGTAGCGGATGCACCCCTGCTCAATCTGCGTCGGAGACAGGGTGCCGGCGAGCAGCCCGGCGAGCCATTYGTCCCTGCGCCTTCGGTCCGCCACCGCATGCGACAGGCCGTACTCACGGTAGGCGCTCGCCRCACGAGCGGAGAACACGTCACTCAGCTTCCACAGCAGCGAGGTGAGAGTGAGCGACTCGGGGTGGTCGACCCCGAACTCCTGGGCGCGATCCACCAGCCGGTCCTGGATACTCGCTATGCAGATGCGGAAGCCGCCCATGATGTCCTCGATCGGCACGCCCTGCCGGAGCCGTTCCAGCGTTGTGCGCTCGGCCTGCCAGATCTCCGAGCTCGGCGGCACGACGCCCGCCCGCAGGGTGCGGCACGCCAGCACGACGTTGCGGTGGATGCTCGTCACCAGCGCCTCGGTCGGGACCACCTCATAGGCCGGGATCTCGCGCCGGACACGCTTGATCGTGGGATCCACCAGTCCCTCGTCGTGTTCCAGCGCAGCGGTGAGTTCTCGCACACGGTCGTCGGACATCCRCATCATCAGGGGATTATCCTGCCCGGCGGTGTCATCGGCACCCCGGTCCGCGCCCCAATGGCGCGCGTGGCACCCGCGCTTGTCGCGTATGTTCAGGGATCTGTCACCGCTGTTCTATCTCGGATCTTTTGGTGGGTCCAGAATCAAACCCTACCGCTCGCCTAGCCGGCTGTTCCCCGCCGGATCCAGACGATTCCGAAGGCAGGGATCGACGACAGCCACCCGAGGAGATGCAGATGACGACACTGGTCAATCCCCTCCAACATTTCGCTCCAACGTACACGGGAGTCGATGATCTTCCCTGGGTTCCGTTCACGCCTTACACGAACGAGGTGGAATTAAAGATCCTTCATGTGGATCTGATCAAGAGCGAGACGCAAATGCTTCTGCGGGCGCCGGGGGGAGCTTCGCTGGGTGTGCACGACCATTATGGCCGCGTGCTTGTCTACACCGTTCGAGGGAAATGGCGGTACGCGGAGCACGCCTGGGTGTCGGGGCCGGGTGACTTCGTGTACGAGGTCGCCAACAGCAGGCACACGTTCATTGTGGAGCCTGACGAGGGCATCGAGGTGTTCATCTCGGTTGAAGGAGCTATTGCTTTCCTCGGCCCAAGCGACGAGATCATAGGCATCGAGCAGGCCCATAYGTTCGCCGARCGATACAACGAGTACTGCAGGAAGCACGGGATCATACCGGTTGACCTGACCAGCTTCGCCCTCTCGTAGCCAGYCGGTTGGTGGGGCCGGTGATCACGCTGGTCCCACCAGTAAGCCTTGCGAGTCCYACCGGCCACCCTGGCCACCCTGGTGAGCCTTGTGCGACCCTCRCCTTCGACGAGTCGCCAGCCGGTCGCTATTCGTACACCACGAGCGTGGATTCCGCTATCGCGACTTACCTGGGCTTCCCCCACGTCTTCCCACTGCTTATGCTTGCGGGCGCGGCGGCCCAGGTTCCCGGTAGGAGGCCATCATGCGAATCTACGAGACGTACGACCTCGTCGATKTACCCCATCGCGACCGTCCTGGACGCTGGGAGGAGATCCTGGGCAGCGCGGTGACGCCATTCCACACTGATGTTCCTCCAGGGCGATTACCCTACCGTGCCTCGATTGAGCGTCGCTGGTTCGATGACATCGCGCTGCTGGATATCGCATGTGATCCGTGCAGGGGTGAACGTAGTCGAAATCTGATCAGCCGGACCAGCGAGGACAATATCGCGATATTCTTCGCTACCGCTGGGACTGAACGGCTTGCCATCGAGGACAAGAAGATTGTTGTCACTCCAGGAAGCTTCGTCATCTGGAACAGCATGCAAAAGGTGCGGTTCGAAGTTGTCGAGCACTTCCGCAAAATTACCCTGGTAATCCCGAGAGTGGCGCTGGAAGAGGTCTTGGAGAGCCCGTGGTTGGAAGCCGACCTCGTGGTGGATGTGAACGCTCCCGCGATTAGGTTGTTGCGCAGCTATGTCGCATCACTTGCCGGCCTCCCGCACGAGGTTCCCGCCCCCACCATAACGGCGGCCCGCAACGCGGCATTGGAGCTGGTGGCCGCGGCGGTGCGCCCCGAGGCCACGTTCACGAGTGCGATCACTGGGGAAGCGCTGCGGCTCGCAGTGGAACGCTGGATAGCTCGAAACCTTGGCCACCGCGACGTCAGCGCCGCCGCGGCGGCCGCTGCGCAGTGTGTGTCTGTCCGCACGCTGCAGCGCAGCTTCGCCGCGACAGGAAACAGCTACAGCGCCGTCGTCCGCTCCCAGCGACTCGCACGAGCCCGCCGGGACCTGATCGAGGGATCATGCTCCATTCAGGCGATCGCCAGCCGTTGGGGTTTTGCGGACACGAGTCACTTCTGTCGAGAATTCAAACGGCTGTATGGTGCGACGCCGACTTGTTACCGTGATTCGGTCGCCTTACCGTTCGCCCACGTGGGAGATCCCGATTTTCGGGACAATCCGGACGGTGGTACGCAGCCCTCCAGAACCGCGTCCCGGACCTCCAGGCCRCATGACTGATCGTGTCGTCCGTCCGGCCGGCACTGGTCCCGGATGTCCAGGACGGGCCGGACCGGCGGCGGGGCAGGTCGGGTCGGATCAGGTCGGGTTGGGTCGGTTYGGATCAGGTCGGGTTGGGTCGGATCAGGCGGGGCGAGCGGCCGGTTGGCCCAGCCAGCGTCGCACCAGACCGGTCAGAAGCAGGATCACGGCCGTTCCGACCACTTCAATGATCACATTCGCGAGCAGGTGACTCATCGTGTAACCTCCCAGGCGTACCGTGTCGCTCCCCGACCCTGGTCGGGGCGCGCCAGACCGCCACGAGGCGGGCGGTCTGTACTTCCGGGTGACACGGTGYGGGTCGCAGATGAACAGAAAGTGAGCGATTCCGTTCGGTTGTATGGCCAGAGCGTGAACCCGCTCGTTTGTCGCGGTCCGTGACTGTCCGACGAACCGCCAGGTCAGCCCATGTGGGGGCCTGCTGCGGGGTGGACTCGGCCCGATCCGGCCGAACCCCGATCGGACCAGGTCGATCGGACCAGGTCGGAGGATCGGAGAAGGCGGGGACGCCGTCACCCAGCATCCGCCCGCATTTCACCCTTCGCTACGGTGAAGCCGTGGTCGGGTATGCGTGGATGACGCGAACAGGCCGGGCGCGGAGCCGGCAGACCAATCGTCGTTCGGCGTGGCCTCCGGACCCGGCGGCCTCGCCGGACGGGCTGAACGGACCGGATGGACCGGATGAACCGGACTCGTCTGGCTCGTGGGCCAGGTCGGCGCGTCGATGAACTTCTTCGAGGGAACGGTCCTCGGTCTCGTTCAGGGGCTCACCGAGTTTCTCCCGGTCTCGTCCAGCGCCCACCTGCGCATCGCTGCCGCGCTCGCCGGCTGGGAGGACCCGGGCGCCGCGTTCACCGCCGTGACCCAGATCGGCACCGAGACCGCCGTGCTGATCTACTTCCGCAGGGACATCGCCCGCATCGTGGCGGCGTGGGCGCGCTCGCTCACCCGCCGGGAGATGCGTAAGGACCCCGACGCCCGGACGGGCTGGCTGGTCATCCTCGGCACCCTTCCGATCGGCCTGCTCGGGGTGACGCTGCAGGACGCCATCGAGGGTCCGTTCCGCGACCTGCGGCTGATTGCCACGACGCTGATCGTGCTCGGCCTGATCCTGGGCGGCGCGGACTGGTRCGCCTCGAAGGGGCGGCCGCAGGGTCGTCATTCGCCGCTCCGCCCGCGCAAGGTGCTTGAGGACTTGYCGGTGCGTGACGGGCTCCTCTATGGTCTCGCTCAGTCTGCCGCGCTGATCCCCGGCGTCTCCCGGTCCGGTGCGACGATCAGCGGGGGCCTGCTTCTCGGCTATACTCGCGARGCTGCGGCCCGGTACTCCTTCCTGCTGGCGATGCCGGCGGTGCTGGCGTCCGGGGTCTTCGAGCTGCGTTCCATCGGTGGGAAGGATGCCGACGTCGCCTGGGGCCCGACGATCCTCGCCACATTCGTGGCGTTCGTCACCGGCTACGCCGCGATCGCATGGTTCCTGCGGTACATCTCGACGCGCAGTTTCGCRCCCTTCGTGCTGTATCGCGTGGGGCTGGGGCTGCTGCTGTTCTCCCTGCTGGTCGGGGGTGCCCTCAGCCCCGACGCCGGTGCCCCCCCGGGCTGAACGGGCGGGGAGCCCCCAGGCGCGACCCACGCGCCTACGGCCGTCAACTACGGTGAGGGTCGGCGGTCCGCGTGTGCAGACGGTGGAGGCATCTACGGGACATATCCAAACGAGTCCGAGACCCGCCCGAGGTCGGTCGGGAAACCGATAACGATTCCGCTGCCAAGCCTCCGGCAGCGGCCGCGACGGAGCGTGGAGGGACACCATGGTTCGGCGAGGGGCCGCGGGAGCGCGGCTGTCTCCGGGACGGCTCGACGACCGGAACCCGGCGCCTCCCAGCGATTCCGCGTCCGCCGCCGGGGCCGGGTCCGGACCCATCGCGATCGGTCGATCCGCCGCTGGGTTGACCGCCGCCGAGGTCGCCGAACGCCTCGCGGACGGCCGCGTCAACGACGTGCCGGTCCGCTCCAGTCGCTCGCTGCGCGACATCATCCGTGCGAACGTCCTCACCCGGATCAACGCGATCATCGGTGTTCTACTGGTCTTCGTCGCCATCGTCGGTCCATTCCAGGACGCCCTGTTCGGCGGCGTGATCATCGTGAACACCCTGGTCRGCCTGTTCCAGGAGCTGCGGGCGAAGCGCACCCTGGACCGGCTCGCCGTGGTGGGGGAGTCCCGGCCCGTCGTGCGGCGTGACGGTGTCACCCGCGAGCTCCCCGCCGCCGAGATCGTGCTGGACGACGTGATTGAGCTCGGCGCCGGCGACAAGATTYCCGTCGATGGTCTGGTCCTGACGGCCGATCACCTGGAGGTCGACGAGTCGCTGCTCACCGGCGAGGCGGATCCGGTGCACAAGCAGCCCGGTGACATCGTCATGTCGGGCAGCTTCGTCGTCGCGGGGTCGGGGGCGTTCCGGGCGACCCGGGTTGGCCGCGAAGCCTACGCGGCCCGRCTCGCCGAGGAGGCGAGCCGGTTCACCCTGGTGCGCTCCGAGCTGCGGGGCGGCATCAGCACCATTCTGAGGGTCGTCACCTGGATGATTATTCCGGCCGGCATCGCGCTGATCGTCAGCCAGGTGGTCGTTAACGACGACGACCTGCCCGAGGCCATCCGCCGGATGGTCGCCGGACTCGTGCCGATGGTGCCGGAGGGCTTGGTGTTGCTTACGTCGGTCGCCTTCGCGGTCGGCGTGGTACGGCTGGGCCGGCGGCAGTGCCTGGTGCAGGAACTRCCCGCGATCGAGGGGCTGGCCCGCGTCGACGTCGTCTGTCTGGACAAGACCGGCACCCTCACCGAGGCTGCGATGGACGTCGTGGAGCTGCGGATCGTCGAGCCGGGCACCGGCGCCGCCGTTGGGGCAGGCGTGGCCGCAGCGCCGGGCACCCTCGTGCCGAGCGTGCTCGGCGCCCTCGGCGCGGCCGACAGCCGGCCGAATCCGAGCATGCAGGCGATCATCGATGCCTATCCCGCCCCGCCGGGCTGGCAGGTGCGGGCGGACGCGCCGTTCTCCTCGGCGCGCAAGTGGAGCGGCGCGACCCTCGCCGCCGTGGGCGGGACCGAGGGCACCTGGCTGCTCGGCGCGCCCGACGTGCTGCTGGCGGCCGGTGACCGGGTGCTCGCCACCGTGGACGAGTACGGGGCGCAGGGCCTGCGGGTGCTGCTGCTCGCCCGGTTCGGCGCGTCGCTGGCGGACGCGCTGGCGGACCCGGCGACGGTGCCGGCCGGCGTCGTCCCGGTGGCGCTCGTGGTCATCGCCCAGCGGCTGCGGGCGGATGCCCCGGATACCCTGCGGTACTTCGCCGAGCAGAACGTCGCCGCCAAGATTCTCTCGGGGGACAACGCGCTGTCGGTCGGCGCGGTCGCCCGCACGCTGGGGCTGCCCGGCGCCGACGATCCCGTTGACGCCCGCACGCTGCCGACCGACCGGGCCGCGCTCGCCGACGCCCTGGAGAGCCACTCGATCTTCGGGCGGGTCAGCCCGCAGCAGAAGCGGGAGATGGTCGCGGCGTTGCAGTCGCGGGGGCACATCGTCGCGATGACCGGCGACGGCGTCAACGACGTCCTGGCGCTCAAGGACGCCGACATCGGCGTGTCGATGGGATCCGGCAGTCAGGCGACCCGCGCGGTCGCCCAGATCGTGCTGCTGAATAACAGCTTCGCGACGTTGCCGTCTGTGGTCTCCGAGGGACGGAGGGTCATCGGCAACATCGAACGGGTCGCGAACCTGTTTCTGACCAAGACCGTCTACTCGGTCCTGCTCGCGATCGTGGTTGTGATCACGCAGGTGCCGTACCCGTTCCTCCCTCGGCATCTCACGCTTGTCGGGTCGCTGACGATCGGCATCCCGTCGTTCTTCCTGGCGCTGGCACCGAACACCGAGCGGGCGCAGCCGGACTTCGTCGGTCGGGTGCTGCGCTTCGCCCTTCCCACCGGGTTGCTCGCCGCCGCGGCGACGATGACGTCCTACCTGCTGGCCCGGTCGCATTTCTATGGTCATGACCTGGAGGCCGAAACCTCGATGGCGACGCTGACGCTGTTCGGAGTCGCGCTGTGGGCACTGGCGATCGTCGCCCGTCCGTACACCTGGTGGCGCATCGCGCTCGTGCTGACCATGGCGGTCGCGTTCGCGCTGGTCCTGGCTATCCCCTCCGGCCAGGAGTTCTTCCAGCTCTCCCTGGTGGGGACGACCGGGCCGTGGACGGCGGTCGGCATCGCCGTGGCGGCGGCGGTCCTGCTCGAACTCGTGTGGGTGATCACCCGCCGTCAACTGACGGCGGTGGCCGCGCGGGTGGACCTGGAAACGGCGCGCCGCCCGTCGGTTCCGCAGAGCAACGTGCGGACCCTGCCCGCGGTGCGTGCCGAGGGTGCGCCTGCCGACGGCCCGCGGTCCGCGGCGGTCGTCCGTCCGGGGGCGGTCGTCCGTCCGGGCGGGAGGGCCGCGGCATCCGGTCCCGACGGCCCGCGGCCGACGCCGTAGCCGGGGTTTCTCCCCGGCCTGCTTATCCGGAGGTTTCGGCCTCAGCGTTGGTCTCGTCTCCGGGGGTGGGCGAGGTCGTGCGTGAGGTGGTGGCTGTCGAGGTGGTGGTGGCTGTCGAGGTGGTGGTGGCTGTCGAGGTGGTGGTGGCTGTCGAGGTGGTGGTGGCCGCGGACGGCGTGCGCCGGGCTGGGCCGGCGGCGAGCTGGGCGAGGTAGGCGTTGTACGCGTCGAGTTCGGCGTCGACGTCACCAGCGGCGGCGATGCGCCGCTCCCGGGTCCGCGCCTGCCGCTCGTCCAGCCGGGACCACTGGATGGCCAGCACGATCAGCACGACGAAGGTGGGAATCTCGCCGAACGACCAGGCGATGCCCCCGGCGGTCCGCTGGTCGCTGAGCGGTGAGACGCCCCAGGGCCGGACCAGGCGGTCGTACCAGCCCGAGCCGAGCAGGGCCGACGTGCTCATGATGGTCAGGCCGAGGAAGGCGTGGAACGGGACGACCGCCAGCAGCATCAGGACGCGGCCGGGATGYGGCAGCCGGCGGGGGAGCGGGTCGGTCCCGATCAGCAGCTCGAAGAACAGCACGCCGACCGCCAGGAAGTGCACGTTCATGTACAGGTGGCCGAGATGGTTGTGCATGAGAGTCGACAGCAGCGAGCTGAGGTAGAGCACGTAGAGGCTGYCGGCAAAGTTCGCCGTCACGAGCAGCGGATGGGTCAGGATGCGTACCGGCCAGGACCGCAGCGTCCTCAGCAGCCATTCGCGTGGTCCGGTGCGGTGCGGAGCCGTCGCGGGCCGCATCGCCCGCAGCGCCAGAGTCACCGGCGCGCCGAGCACCAGCGGGAGCGGGGCCAGCATGCTGAGCAGCATGTGCTGGCTCATGTGCACGCTGAGCAGGACCGGCCCGTACAGCCCGAGTCCGCTTGACGTGGCGACCACGACGACGAGCAAGCCGGCGAGCCAGGCAATGGTGCGCCCAAGCGGCCAGTGGGCGCCGCGTGCCCGTAGCCGGCGTAGGCCGGCGAGGTAGAGCAGGGCGGCGGTGACCGCGCCGGCGAGGAAGACCCAGTCGATGTGCCAGTCGGTGGCGAGCCGCGCGGCGGTGACCGGTGGGGGCATCGGGTATCCGAGCAGCGTCTGGGTCGGATCGTCGGGAACGAGTGCGTCGTTCACCGGCGGCGCCGTGCGTGACAGTCCGACGGCCAACCCGACCGTGGCCGTGAGAACGGTGAGCTCCACGCCGGCGATGCGCAGGAAACGAGCGACCGCGGTAGTCCTGTCGGTGCCGGTCTGGTCGGTGGTG
>NZ_MAQZ01000113.1:0-19040 GCF_001756285.1 Frankia sp. CgMI4 | reverse complement strand
ATCTCCCGCGGGCGCAGACCCGCCGACGCGATCGCCTCCCGCGCGGCGGCAACGATCAGCGACTCCAGAGTCTCCTCGGGCAGACGGCCAAACGGGGTATGACCCCAGCCCACGATCTCCACGTCGTCCACGTCGGATCCCTTCAGTGCGTGCCCGCGGCCAGGGCGGTGAGCCTGGTCAGCACGATTTCCGGGGAGGCCTCGGTGGGGATCTCACCGAACCGGAACCCACGCTTGGYGGCGGCGTCGAGCAGCCGGGCGGCCTCGCTCGTGTCGCTCCACACCTCYGCTGGCAGTCCCCCGCCGTAGCGCCGATCATCGGGCAGGACGCCGGCTGGCAGGTGCGGCAGGAGCAGCAGGTCACCGGGCAGCTTGGGGTCGAGCTGGTCGGGGTCGGTCACGCCGTTCAGTCGGACCGCGGTGATCCAGCCGTAGTGCCCGGCCGCGGCCAGCAGACTGGACCAGGCGTCGGTCTCGTCCTCATCCGGCCCGCCCGCCGTGTCACAGGTGATCTGCAGCCCCCGGACCGGCCGGTCCGCCACCGAGCGGATCACCTCCAGCAGGCCGGTCGCGACGTCGTCGAGCGCGTCGAAGTCGATCCCCGCACCGGACGCGAGCAGCCTGCGCGGTGACGGGCAGTCCAGCACCAGGTCGACACGATCGCCGAACTGGTGCAGCAGCGCGTCGAGAGTGTCGGCCAGCACGCGGCGCGGCGCCGGCAGCTCCAACGCCGCACAGACGGCAGCGGCCTCGCTATCGCCGACGAGGTGGCGGGAGAACGGACCTGAAACGTTGACACCGTACACATCGGACCGCAGTAACCGGTGTGCCTGTRCACTCGCCGCGACCAGCGTGGCCGGGTCGTCATACCAGCGCTCGGGGGCGCCGGCGAAGACCCTCCACACGTACCGGTCGCAGTCCAGCCAGGTCAGGGTGTCGCGCCTGGCGTGGATCCAGTCGTCCACAGCGTTCATCGTTCTCCCGCCGTCCTCATCAGTCCCGCAGCATCAGGCCCGCGCCGTCAGCCCTGCACCGTCAGTCCTGCAGCTCCGCCAGCTTGGCCTCCAGCTGCGCGATCCGCACGTCCTTCGGGTCGGGCATCATCACCGGCACGATCGCGTCCGCGGGGCAGGTGTCCTGCGGAGTGCCGCGGAACAGCACCCGCGGGTCGCCCCAGGAGCCGAAGAACKGCACGTCGGCCGGAGGCGTCTCGGTCTCCCATTCCTTGACGAACTCCGCATACGGCTTGCCCCGCCGCAGCCGAGCCGCCCGCTCGGCCTCCCGGGCCGCCGTGGTGCCCTCGGCGTCCAGCACGGCGGTGTCGGGGTTGAGCACCACGTGGTAGATGTCGCGGACGGTGTCCATGGACACCAGGMCGTCGCGGTAGTCGGAAGCCACCAGCTCGGGATCGCGTTCGAGCACGTCCCCGTAGCCACCGCCGGTGCCCTGGGTGAGCATGTACAGCTCGCCGCGCTCGGCGAGCTCGAACTGCATGCCCATGTGATGCGTCGAGTAGGTCGCGTCCGGGAACGGACGCTCGTTCATCAGTTCCTCGACGGTGTAGCGCAGCAGTTCKCGCTGGTTGTCCATCACCTTGAAGATGTCGACATTCTTGATCTTGCACAGCGGGTAGGTGCCGGGGCCGTAGCCGCCGAAGATGCCGTGYGAGCTGGGGAACTTCGAGCCGATGCTGCACGCCATGAAGCCCCACATGGCGCTGTCCTTGACGGTGGCGATCTGCTGGTAGCCCTGGCCGCCGCGGAACTTGCCGAAGCCCTGGTTGTCCCGCATTACCCTGTTCGGCACGATCTTGAGAATCGGGACTTCTTCCTCGATGAGTTCCTGCTCCCCGATGTCGGCCATGGGCGCGAAGATCGGGGCGACCGCGTGCTCGCCGTCCCGGTTGGACCGCGCGGCCCCGCCCATGCCGTTGAGGTCGGCGCACACGTTGCCCACCAGCTCGCCGTGCTGGGTGACACCACCGTAGATGAACGTGACGATCATGTTGAACCAGCCGGCGATGACGTCCGTAGAGCGTTCACCCGCGCTGTAGAGGAGCTTCGGCGTCGCCAGCTGGGCCGCGRTGAAGGAGGGGAAGAACGTCATCATGCTCTGCGCGTTCGGCGCCTCCGGCGAACRGTTCAGCGCCGACCGCGGGTCGGTGAGAACAGTCATCGGCTCGAACACCGCCTGGTTTCGCGGCAGGTCCGGCCACACGAAGGTCAGGAACTCCTGGGCCAGCATGCCCTTCATCGACGAGAGGATCGTGTTGTTGGCCCGGTTCAGGAATTCCGGCGACGAGCCCCGGAAATCCAGGATCAGCTCGTCGTCCTTCTTGGTCATCGCCAGTCTGATCTTGACCAGGCAGTTCTCCCGCAGCGTCCCGTCCGCGAAGACGTTCTGCCGCACGGTGCCCTCCGGCCACGACCTCAGCCGGCGGCGGACCTCGTCGGCGGTGTCGGTCAGGGTGCGCCGCAACGTGGCGACGACCGCGTCGACACCGTACTCGGCGATGGTGTCGTGGATCCGGTCCCTTGTCCGCATCGCCGCGTACAGCTTGGCCTTCATGCCCTCCAGCTGCAGCTTCGGCTCGCGCACCGAGTTCTGCAGGAAGGTCATGAGGTCACGGCGGAACGTGTAGTTCTCACCGACCTTGATCGGCGAAATCTTCAATCCCTCGTCGAACGGGGACTCCGCCGCCGAGGGCATACCGCCGGGTTCGGTGGCGCCGTTCTCCCCCTCGTGGCAGACCGCGCCGGCGAAGCAGATCAGCTGCCCCTCGTGGAAGACCGGGATGAGGATGCTCTGGTCGGTGTTGTGGACGTTGCCGTAGCGGGCGTCGTTGTGCATGAAGACATCGCCCTCACGGACCCCGACCGTCGGCTCATCCACCCAGTACTTGACAATGAACTTGACCGGGTGCTGCGTGAGCACCGAGAACAGCAGCACACCACCCATGCTGGACAGGGCGAGGTCACCCGAGGCCGTCCACACCCCGGAGATCAGGTCGCCCCACTTCGCGCCGGGCGCCGCGCCCATCTGCTCGACCATGTCGAAGGACTCGTTACACGCGGTCTGCAGCTTGTGCCGCACCAGGTTGATCTGCTCGGGATCGGTGAACCGCGCGAGCGCCTCCGTTTCGCGGGGCGACTCCGGGGCGAGATGGTGGCTTTGCATGATCTCGGGGTCGGGCCCGAGGAACAGGACGTTTTCTTCGAGGAACTTCTCGACGACTGACTTGCCGTCAGCGTGGTCGGGCTGGCTCATGAATCTACACCTTCTGCTAAGACGTGCCTGGCGGGCGAGGGCGAGCGGCTTCCCAGGCCCGACACAGGCCACGCGAAACGGACGAGGGGGTTGATGACGCCGACCCTGCTGATTCCCATCAGCCTGACGGCGTGTTCGGCTCAGTACAAGAACTTTCCATCAATACGCGCTAGCCGGCCAGCTACGACCATCGGATCGCAGCATGTTATCCGGAGATGACCGGCTTGCCGAGCGGCAGACCCTTCCCGCCGGTCTCGGCGGACATGACGGCGAGGTAGAGGTAGGCCGCTACCGCGGTGAAGCCGAACACCAGGTAGCCGCCGGCGTGGGTGAGGGCGGTGCTGGTGTTGATGGTGCCGAGCAGTAGCAGCAGCAGCGCGCCGTCCGCGAACCCGAGCAGCAGGGTGAAACTGCTGGGCAGGCGCAGGGTGGCCACGGTGACCAGGACGAGGGTGACCAGCCAGCTGATCRGCCACAGCTCGGTGGTTCTGGTGATCTGGGTGGCGGGGATGTTGTACCAGTTGTGGCCGAGGCCGAGGCCAAACGCGGCGTAGCTGCCGTAGAACCCGAAGAACACCGCGAACAGGCTGGCCAGGGGGTTCTGCCCGAGCGCCGCCGCCCAGATCGCGGCGACCAGGAGACCGACGGCGGCGGAGGTCAGGATGATCGGCAGTGCCGCGCCGGCCGCGGCGGGYGGAAGCCAGCCGGTGTCGACCAGCCCGAGGCCGAAAGCCCCGGCGATGACGGTGGGGAGGCCGAACACGGCCGGGTTGCCGCGCAGCGGGCTGAGGGGCGGCGGAGCGGGTAACGAGACGGGTAAGGCCTCGCTCTCGTTCAGTAATGGCTGTTGGGGACTGGAAACGGTGGCGCTGCCGGTGCTGGTGGTCATCGGGATGAAACCTCCTGAACGGGCAGCCCGCCTACCGGGCGGCCTGCCGGGCATGCTGCGGGTACGGGCGGCGGAGGGCCGGGCGGGCCGCGGCGGAACCGCCGGGCAGCGCCCAGCCCTCCTGGTTTTACTGGTTATGCGAAACGGATGAGGGGTTTGATGACGCCGTCCTCCTTGGTTTCCATCATGCTGAAGGCACGTTCGATCTCGTCGAACCCGAACTCATGGGTCGTCATCGGCGTAGGATCCACCCGGCCGGAACGCATGAGGGTGAAGATTCGCTCGAGCCGATCGCTTCCGCCTGGGCAGAGCGACGTCAGGATCTTCTTGTCCGACATACCCAGGCCGAACGGTTCCAACGGGATCTGCAGCGGTGCCGGGTTCTCACCGTGATACCCGATATTCGATATCCGGCCACCGGGTTTGGTCACCCGGATGCAGTCCTCGAAGGTCTGCGGATGACCGAGCGCCTCGATCGCGCCGTCCACGCCGACGCCGCCGGTGAGATCGAGGATCTGGTTCACCACATCACCAGCGGCGGGGTCGACGACCACGTCCGCGCCGAATCGACGTGCCAGCTCCTGCCGTTCGGGCCGTCCTTCCACGGCGATGATCAGTCCGGCGCCGAGCAGCCGGCAGCCGATGGTGGCGGATAACCCTACCGGCCCCTGAGCGAAGATCGCGACGGACTCACCGAGCCGCAGCTGCGCGTTCTCCGCGCCACCGAACCCGGTGGAGAGCATGTCGGTCGCGTAGACGRCTTTCTCGTCGGGCAGGTCGGCCGGAATGCGAGCGAGGTTGGCGGCCGCATTGTTGACGAGAAAGTACTCCGCCATGTTGCCATCGCGCTGCGTGGTGAATTTGTACCCACCGAGCATTCCCTGGCACTGGGTACTGAAACCCCGCTGGCAGGGGCCGCAGTGAAAGCACGGCGTAAGCGCCCCGACCGCTACCCGCTCACCGGCCTCGAATCCAGTGACCGCGGCGCCCAGGTCGTGGACGACACCGACCGCCTCGTGCCCGAGAGCGCGGCCTTCGGGAACGGGAATGGCGCCCCGGACGGTGTGCACATCGGAGGTGCAGATAAGCGCCGATGTTGTCCGTACGATCGCGTCAGTTGGCCCTGGCTTCGGTATGGGCTTCTCGATGACGCCGGCCTTGCCGATGCCGAGAAACGCCAGTGCCTGCATGGTGGCTGGCATGGTTACCAACCTCGCTTCCCACGTCTCGCTCAGATGGTCCGAACGAGCACCGCGGAGCCGGTACGGCCGATGGTCAGCTGCCATCCGGGTTCGGCGAGGTAGGTCGTGCTCGGGGTTTCGATCAGGGCGGGGCCCTCGATGACGTGGCCTTCTTCGAGGTCGGCGAAGTCGTAGACGGCAGTCTTGACCGCGCCGTCGATGCCCGGGTAGTGGCATTCCCGCCACCGGGCGGGGTTCGACGCGGGGCGCGGCTCGGCCTGGGTGGGCTGCAGGTCGAACTTGTCGCGTTCGACGTAGCTGACCACGCGGATGACGTTGATGCGCACACCGGCCTCGGGCGCCTGGCTGCCTTCGCCGTACCGCTTGGCGTAGATGCTGCTGAACAGGTCCAGCAGCTCGATCACGTCGCGGTGTGAGGTGAGCCGCTCGAACGGCGACACCACCCCGATCTGGGCGAGCTGGTTGCCGTAGCGCATGTCCAGCTCCACCCGCGAGCGGATGTTGGCGGGGTCGGCGCCCTGGCGGAGGAGGTCGTCGCGGCCCTTCGCGGCAAGTTCCGTCACCGTGTCGTTGAAGACCTGGAAGTCGTCCAACATCCTGCGGGTGGTGGCGTCGTAGACCATCAGGTACAGCGAGTACTCATGAATGTGCAGCTGGTTCATATTGCCGGCGCCCAGCGCGGAGAACACCGAGCTGAACGGCGGGATCAGCACATTCTGGATGCCCAGCGTGTTGGCGTATCCGCAGGCKTGCAGCGGACCACCGCCGCCGTAGCTAAGCGCGACGAAGTTCTTCGGGTTATAGCCCTTGACCGCGACCTCCTTGAAGATCGCGTTGGCCATGTTGCTGTCCACCTTGCGCTTGATCGCCTTCGCCGCCTCGATCAGGCTCAGTCCGGTGGGCTTGCAGATGTGCTCCTCGATGGYCCGCTGCGCCCGGCGCAGGCTGAGCTTGATCGTGCCACCGGCGTAGTTGTCCGCGTCGAGGTAGCCCAGCACCAGGTTCGCGTCCGTGGTGGTCGGGAACCGCCCGCCCCGGCCGTAGCAGGCCGGGCCCGGGTCGGAACCGGCGCTTTCCGGGCCGACCTCGATGGCCTCCCACAGGCGGTCGTAGCGGGCGATGGAGCCACCGCCGGCGCCGAGGGTGTGCAGGTAGGTCATCGGGGTGGAGACGAGCCAGCGGTCGATGACCGGGTTGAAGTCGTAGAACTTCACCCCGTCGGAGGTGACCAGGCCGATGTCGAAGCTGGTGCCGCCCATGTCGGTGGCGATGATGTTGGGCTGGTGGTAGGTCTTCGACAGGTAGTTGGTGGCCTCCAGCCCGGCGACCGGCCCGGAGTGGATGGTCTGCAGCGAGGAGGTCGAGTTCAGCTGGGCCATGCCGCTGGTGTTGTGCACCAGCAGCATCGGCTTGGTGTAGCCGTTGCGGCGCAGCTCGATCTCCAGCGACGCCAGCCCGTGGTACATCTGGCTGTGCAGGTAGGCGTCGATGACCGCCGACATGGTCCGGGCGTACTCACCCTTGCGGCCGGTCACCCGGTGCGACAGCACGATCGGGATCGCCCCCAGCATGTGCGTGGGGTACTCGTCGAGGATGATCCGCTCGACTTCCTTCTCGTGGGCCGGGTTGATCACCGCGTTGACCAGCGCGACCACGAACGCCTGCGCGCCCTCGTCCACCAGCTTGCGCACCTGGCGGCGCACGTCGTCCTCGTCGATGGACAGCACCGCCGTGCCRCCGTAGTCGACGCGTTCCTGCACGCCGGCGATCCGGGTCACCGGCACCAGCGACACCRGCCGGTCCGCGGCGGGCAGGTCGGACTGCTGGGCCTCGGTCAGCCCGTCGCCGTAGCCACGGGCCCGCATCAACGGCACGGTCGATTCGAAACCGGCGGTGGTGAGGATGCCGACCGCCGGACCGCTGCGTTCGATGAGCGCGTTCGTCCCGAGGGTCGTGGCGTAACGCACCGCGTCGACGGTCGAGAGCACCGTCTGCACATCCAGGTCCGCCTGGGCACTGGCCTTTGCCAGGGCATCCATGAAGCCGGAGGCGAGGTTGTGGTGCGTGGTCAGCGACTTCRCCTCGATGTAGGTGTCGTCGTAAACAAGAAAGCAGTCGGTGAACGTGCCACCGATGTCAACACTTACCTGCCGCATGTCCCTAGCCCTCCACAGCGCTGAGGTGGCGACGCTTCAACGCGTCGATATCGAGTTCGAGGTCGTGCGTCAGCGGATGACCAGGCGGCAGGTACTCGTTCTCCACCTGCGTCCCGCAACCYGGGCAGTAGAACTCGACGATCCGGCACCAGRCCGGGTCGGGGGCGTAGGTGAACTCGTAGCTCTCGTCCAGGATCGGCCGGTGAATCTCCCGCGGGTCACGGTTGTGGACCAGCAGCCCGGTCTTGTAGTTCTCGCGGGCGTTCGCGATGTCATGCCCGCACACCCGGCAGGTCCATCGCTCGGTCGCCAGATTAATMGCGAGATACTCGGTGATGTTCACGGTGGACTGCTGCTCACTCACTGCTGGGCCTCCAGGATCAGGTCAGAGTTGCTGCTCACCCGGAACCCCCACCCGGGCTCGATCAGACAGGTCAGATAGTCACCCGCGACCAGCGCCGGCCCCGCGGCCCCCTGCCCCGGCTCCAGATTCTCCGGACGGTAGACCGCAATCTCCTGCTCGTTACCGTCAGCGAAATGGATACGACGCGATCCGTCCGCGGCCGCCGGCTGGACCGTGCCGTGTTCGTCGGCCACCAGCTCGAAGGTCGGCAGCGGATACCAGGCCCGCACCACCAGCTGATCGGCCTGCCCGGGAGACGACCCGTCGGTCCACGTCTCGTCCCGCAACACGCCGTCGACGATGAATCGGCCGCGGGTCTCGACAGTGCATTCGTCGATGGACACGCCTTCACCGAACATGTCACGCCGCGCGCGGGTCAACAGATCGTCGCGGGCCGCCTTCACCTCGACGTCGACGCCCGGCATCGGCACGCTGTATTCGTGTGCCAACCCGCTGAAACCGATACCGAACGCGCTGAACACCGCCGACAGATGCGGCACGATCACCCGTGCGATCCCCGCCGCCCGCGCGATCCCCGAGGCAAGCACCGGACCGGCGCCACCGAAGGCCAGCAGCGTGGCCTCACCCGGCTCACGACCCGCCGCGGAGATCATCTCCTTGACCGCGGCCCCCGCCTGCTCCTCGAACACCCGCAACACCGCGAGCGCCGCGGCCTGCGCCGACAACGACAGGGGCTCCCCGACATGGGTCAGCAACGCCCGCTCCGCCCGGGCCGGGTCCAACTTCAGATCCCCACCCAGATAGTTGTCCGGGTCCAACACCCCGGCAAGCAGCAGGGCATCGGTCACCGTCGCATCGGTGCCACCACGGCCGAAAGACGCCGGGCCGGGCGCGGCACCCACACTGCGCGGACCGATCTGAATCTGACCGTTGACGACCTGGACCACCGAACTGCCACCCAGCCCGATACTGCTCAGGTCCGGAATCGGCAGCGAGGTCTGCGCCGAATCGACCCGGCCGTGCGCGTGCACCGTCAGGGCCTTGTCCACCACGACCGACACGTCGGTCGTGGTGCCACCCACGTCCACCCCGACCAGCACGTCCGCGCCGTAGAGCGAGGCGTAGGCGACGCTGCCCTCCAGCCCACCCCGCGGCCCGGAACCCCACGTCTTCAACGCCGTGGTCTTGGCCACCCGGGCCGAGTCCCCGTCATTCCGGAAGATCAGCAGCGGGCGAGGCAGCCCGTTCTCCCGGCACGCCTTCTCCGCGCCGTAGAGGAAGTGCTCCATCCCCGGGTGCAGGTAGGAGTTCAGCACCGCGGTCARCACCCGCCGCGCGTCGTCGACGTCGTGCACAAGCTCATGCGACAGGGTGAACGGAACCGCGCCCAGCAGATGCCGCGGGTACCGCTCCAACAACAGATTCTTGATCGCCCGCTCCGCCRCCGCGCTCCGCAGCGCGATCACGATCCGCGAGGTACTCGTCGCCAACAGTTCGTTGATTGCCGTCGTGAACTCCGCCAAGCCCACCGACCCGTCGGCGCCCACCGTGATCCCGACCGGAGAATGCGGCACCAGCGCCTGCCACAGCGAGGCGTCGACCAGGTTCGCAATGCCGTAGACGTCCTCCTCCGCACCGCTGTCGACCAGCAGGGCGACCGGTGCGCCCTTCCGCTCGACCACGGCGTTCGTACCCGACGTCGTCGAATAGCGCAGGTACTCCGTCTCGCGCAACAGACGAGCGGTGTCCTCCTCGCCATACAGCCGGTCGGACGCTGTCCGCAGCCCGTCGACGAAACACTGCGTTAAATCGTGCGGGGTCGTCGGCGTCTTCGCATGCACGATGCGCTCACCGTCCGTCACGCACACATCGGTGAACGTGCCACCGTTGTCGATATTGACCAGGATTCCCATCGGCCCTCCGCTGCATCGTTGCGTGAAGTGGGTCACAACTTTGCAGCCAGCGAAGGGTGGTTGCACCACTCCTAGGGGTGGCTGGGAGATAGAAATCGGGTGGTTAAACGCAATGCTGTTGGCCCAGAGCCACGCCCAACCTCGCCAGTAGTCCTATCTAGTAGTTTCACGAATACCATAGGTTACGTCCAAGGGCTATTCTCCTGGTTGATCGGTTCGCGCCCGAGGGCGGGACGCGGGGCCGGCCGGCCCCGCTCACCGGGATGGCCGTGCCGGCCGGGCCTCCCCACGCCCCGCGATTCAGGTGGTGTCGAAGCAGCCGTCGAACTCGAACACCGGGTTGATCACATAGGTGCCCGTGGTGGCCTTGATGGTTAGCGGACCGACAAGCTTAGATGGGCCGCCGGCCTGGTAACAGCCGTTGGAGCGGACCTGGAGCTCGAACTTGCCGTTCTGGGGCTTTCCGGCGCTGTCGGTCCAGCGGAGCTGGCAGATCCAGTCGCTGCCGGCGCCCCGGTCCGGTACCTGGGGGCCGCCTTTGTCGCAACTGGCCTTGGCGGCGACGGCGGCCGGGGTAAGGCCGGGGTGACCGAGCAGGGCCTGCTGGTGGGTGTAGAGGTTGGCGAAGACGGGACCGAGGGAGTTTTCGACGCGGGGCCGGGTGACGTCGGTGGCACAACCGGCCAGGGCGACGGCCAGGGCGACGGCCAGGGCGACGGCCAGGGCGGTCGCGGCGCTGACGGCGGACGTCGCCCGGGTCAGTCGGACGAGGGCAGGTCGGACGAGGGCGGGTCGTCGCATCGGGGTCAGCCTCCGGTGATGTCKCGCCGACGCAGCGCCGTGTAGGCGACCGCCAGGCAGATCGCGATGTAGCCGACGCTGACCAGCGCACCCTGACCCAGGGGCCCGTAGTACGGGTGCGCCGCCAGCAGGCCGTGCCAGGCGTCGAACGGGGTGACCAGCAGCAGGTGGCGGATCGCGTCGGCGCCGTTGAGGAACGAGTAGAGCTGCATGAGCAGCCCGAGGATGATCGGGCCGACGATCCCGGCGGGGCTGCTGCGGGTGAGCACCGACAGCATGATCCCGAGGGCGGTGAAGCCGAGTAGCGGCAGCAGCGCGGTCGCCCACGCGGCCAGCACCAGCCCGGCGGTCCGGCCGGGCGGCAGCAGGGTGCCCGAGAGGCTTTCCAGCGGCTGGTGACCGACGAGCAGGACGCCGGCGGCCAGGCAGCTGGCCGCCAGAACGGCGAGGACAAGGACCGCGAACGTCGCCGCGGCCAACGTCTTGGCCCAGAAGATCTGGGTGCGGCTGTGCGAGCGGGTCAGGATCGTCTTCCAGGTGCCGTGCTGGTCCTCGCTGGCGAAGATGTCCCCGGCCACCAGGCTGGTCAGCAGCGGGAACACCCATTGGGCGGCGAAGCCGAGGATGAGCAGCGGGGTCGCGAAGCCGCTGGCGTGCACCCACCGGCCGTACAGGGTGTCCTTCGGGACACGGTCCTGGCGGTCGAGCAGCACGACGAACACGCACGGGGCGAGCAGGCAGACGGCGAGCGTCGCGCGGGTGCGGGCCTGGGCGGCAAGCTTGGTGACCTCCCACCGGTAGGCGCTCGTCACCCGGCCGCGGCCGGCCGGACGTGCCCCGACCGTCGCCGGGGGCGTGGTGGTCGTCGCGGAGGCTGTGCTTGTCGTGGTCACCGGGTCGCTCCGAGGCGGGCGTGCTGCTGGGTTGGCAGGTCGGCGGCGGTCCGGTCGGGTTCGGTGAACATGAAGAACAGCGACTCCAGTGGCGCGATCTCCAGTCCGAGGGTCCGTACGGCCACACCGTCCCGGCCGAGAGCGATGATGTAGGCGTCCGCGGCCGCGGGCTGGGCAGTCAGCGCCAGCCCGCCGTCCGGGTGAGTCGACACGGCTACGCCGGGATGGTCGGCGGCCAGCTCCAGCGCCCGGTCGTCGTCGCTGGTCGCCAGCCGGTGGGACGGGTCCGGCGCCTGGGCCCGCAGCTGGCCGATCGAGCCGTGGTAGACCACCCGGCCGGTGCGCATGATCGTGACGTTGTCGCAGATCTCCTCGACCTCGTTCATGTTGTGGCTGCTGAGCAGCACGGTCAGYCCACCCGCGGCGAGCCGTTTGACCAGGGCCCGCATGTCGCGGATACCGGCCGGGTCCAGGCCGTTGGCCGRCTCGTCCAGCACCAGCAGCCGCGGGTCGCGTAGCAGCGAGGCGGCCACCCCGAGCCGTTGACGCATCCCGAACGAGTAGCCGCCGACCTTGTCCCCGGCCCGGTCGGCAAGATCCACCAGGTCGAGGACCCTGTCGATCCGGCTGTCGGCGTCACCGCCGTCGAGTCCGGCCAGCAGCTCCAGGTTCCTCCGGCCGGACAGATATGGATAGAAACGGGGGCTCTCGATGAACCCCGCGACCCCGTCCAATGTCGCCGGRCCGGCCTGGGCCCAACTGCGACCGAACAGCCGCAACACCCCGGCGTCCGGGCGGATCAACCCGAACAGCATCCGCAGGAACGTCGTCTTCCCGGCACCGTTCGGGCCGAGGATGCCGTAGACCTCCCCGACGTCCACCCGCAGATCAACATGATCCACCGCAGTGAGACCGCCGAAGCGTTTCACCAGGCCGGTGGCCTCCACCGCCGGTACGCCAGCCGCCATACGTCCCTCCCTCAAGATATCTACTACTCGATGAATAGTAGACGCGCGGGTGCGCGGCAGGCGGCAAGGGCCGGGCCGGGTGGAGACCGATCCAGTGCCACCGAGAGGCCCGCTACGCGGATGGTCGGCAGCGGGCCAGGGCAGGCCTGTACCACTCGACCGTTCGTACTATCAACGCGATAGTAGTGAGTGGTCGCAAGCGACAGCCGCGAGCGACAGCCGCGAGGAGGGCAACGGATGGCGAAGCGGCGGGAGCCGGGAGCGCTCGAACGAGAGGTGCTCGCCGCGATCGCGGCGGCCGGCCGGCCGCTCACCCCGACCGAGACGCTCGCCGAACTCGGCGAGCCGCTGGCCTACACCACCGTGATGACCACGCTGGCCCGGCTGCACGACAAGGGCGCACTCACCCGGCAGCCCGCCGGCCGCTCCTACGCCTACACGCTGGCCGCCGAACCGGAAACCCTCGACGCCGCACTCACCGCCCGCCAGATGACCCGCCTGCTCGGCGCTGGCGCCAACCGGGCTGAAGCCCTGGCCCGCTTCGTCGCGGATCTGCGTCCCGAAGACGAACAACTCCTCGCCGACATCCTCGCCAGCCACCACCCGCGGTCAGAGACGGACGGCGGGCAGGGGCTATGACGGCCGTCGCGCTGATCCCGTTGGCCACGAACCTGCTGCTGGCCGTCAGCGGCGGCTGGCTCGGCCGGCGGTTGCCGCCCGCCGCCGCCACCCGGCTGCTGACCCTGGCCTGTCTGGTCACCGCGTTGGCCACCGGATTCGTCCTGGCCGTCGCCGCCTTCACCCTGCTCGCCCAGCTGCCCCTGCTCACCGCGGTCGGGCACTGGTCGGCCACCATGATCCGCGGCCACGACCCGCTACCCGCCGCGGCCGGGCTGGTGCCGGCCGCCGTCGTCGTCGGGCTGCTCGCCGCCGCCGCCCGGCGCGCCGCCGCCCTCGGCCAGGACCTCGCCGCCGCGGAACTCACCTGCCGGCGGCTCGGACCGTCGCCTACCGGCCTCGTCATCGTCGAGGACGACCACCCCGACGCCTACACGCTGCCCGGACTGACCGGCCGGATCGTGGTGTCCACCGCCATGCTGCGCGCGCTGCCCGCCGACGAACGCCGCGTGCTACTCGCCCATGAACGCTCCCACCTGCATCACCGCCACCACGCCTACACCCAGCTCGCCGACCTCGCCGCCGCCGCCAACCCGCTGCTGCGGACACCCGCCGCCGCCGTGCGCCTCGCCGTCGAACGCTGGGCCGACGAAGACGCCGCCGCTGTCACCGAAGATCGCGCTGTGGTCGCCCGGGCCTTGGCCCGCGCCGGCCTCGCCCGCACCGGCATGCCGACCACTCCGACCTCGGCACTCGGCGCCGTGCACACCGACCTCACCCACCGGGCGCGGGCGCTGCTGGACCCGCCTCCCAAACCACGCCCCGCCCTGGCCGTTGCCCTCGCCGCGCTCGTCCTGGCCACGGCCGCCGCCGCCGCCGACACCGCCCACACCACCGAGCACCGCTTTGAACACGCGCAGGCAGCCTATGCGCACCGATCCTGACCGGACGAAAAGCCGACGAGGTCACCCGTGCGTGTCGGGGTCGCGACCCGGCGCGTCGATGCCGGGCGCTCCCCACAGGGGAAACCAACGGGACAGGTCCGGTTCGATCGGGAGCTCACCCGCCAGCATCTCCCGTACCTCCAGCTCGGCCGGATTGTCCCGACGCTGGTCACCGGCCGGCACGAACGGGTACCAGGTGCCGCGTTTGTAGAGGTAGATCAGCCCCATCGGCCTGCTGCCGTCGGTGAACCCGACGACGGTGCACAGCAGTGCCGGGCCGAAGCCGGCGTCGCGCACCGTGGCATTCGCCGCGTGCAGGTCGGTGACCAGGCCAGCGAGGTCCTGCTCGCCGGTCCGTCGCAGCAGCCAGCTGTACCCGAAGCTGTCCGTGCGCCGCTCGTACCGGCCGCCGTCCATGCTCAGCAGCCGGTCGATCTCCTGCGCTACCCCGGTGAACGCGCCGCCTGACGCGGGTTTGACACAGACCGCTCCGACCCCGGTCGGTCGCCATGAGCTGGCGGCCTGCAGGATGACGGCGGCGGCTGGGAGCGTGAACAGCCGGTCGAGGTCCGGCGGGACGGGCCGGGTCCGGCCGAGAAGCACGTCGAGGATCCRCATGATCCGGCCTGCTTTCTACCCGGGTCACCGAACTACCCGGGCTCACCGAACTACCCGGGCTCACCGAACTGGGCGGGCTCACCGAACTGGGCGGCCAGCCGGGCAAGCTGGGCCAGGCGGGCATCCAGCGGCGGATGGGTCGAGAACAACGAGGACAGGCTGACGCCGTTCGCCAGCGCGGGAGCGAAGAAGAAGGCGTTGAACGGTTCGGCGGCCCGCAGGTCGCGGGTCGGGATCCGGGAGATCTCGCCGGTGACCTTGGTGAGCGCGGCGGCGAGCGCGGCCGGCTGGCCGGTGAGGATCGCCCCGGACCGGTCGGCGGCGAGCTCCCGGTACCGCGACAGCGCCCTGGTCAGCAGGAACGACAGCGCGTAGACGGCGGCGGAGACGACCACAACGACGAGCACGACGAGGGCGCCGCTGTCCTCGTCATCGTCACCGCCGTCACCGCCGTCACCGCCGTCGGACCGGCCGAAGCCGCCGGCCATCCCGGAGTAGAGACCGAATCGGGTGACCAGACCGGCGAGCACCCCGAGAAACGACGCGACGGTCATGACGGCCACGTCCCGGTGCGCGACGTGGGACAGCTCGTGGGACAGCACCCCCTCCAGCTCGTCGACCTCCAGCCTGCGCAGCAGCCCGGTCGTCACGCAGACGACGGCGCGTTTCGGGGTCCGGCCGGTGGCGAACGCGTTCGGCAGGTCGGTGTCCGCGACCGCCACCACGGGCTTCGGTAGGTCGGACAGCGCGCAGAGCCGATCCACGACGCCGTGCAGCCGCGGCTCCTGCGCCGGGCTGACGATGCGCCCACCGGTCGCGTACAGCGCGATGCGGTCCGAGAACCAGTACTGGGCGGCGAGCAGCCCGCCGGCGATCGCGACGACCAGGACCGGTGACACTCCGACGGCGATCAGGACGGCGATGAAGGCGACGTAGACCAACCCGAGCAGGAAGACGGTCAGCACCATCCGGGCCGACAGTCCCCGGTCCAGGGCGAACCGCCGCGRCACACGCGTCATCACCATCGTCACCTCACCATCGTCACCTCGTCGGTCGGGGCTCGGCCGCCAGAAATCAGGAGCCGGGAATCAGGCCTTCGTCGCCGAGCAGTCCGCGGACCTCCGCCAGCCCGGTGTCGGCGCGCGGCAGCACCAGCTCCGATGGCTCCAGCTGGTCCGCCGGCACCGCGCGGCCGCGGGTCCGGACCCGTTCGAGCAGCCTCGTCAAGGCTTCCTGGAATGCCGGCTCGTCACCGGCCTCGACGGCCGTCAGCAGCACGTCATCCAGCTCGTTGAGGGCCTCCAGGTCGGTTGCGGGCAGGTCGAACTGGCCCTCACCCAGAATGCGCACGATCACGGCCGCTCCTCCGGTCGAGCGGCGTCGGCCGGCGGGCGGCCGCCAATCGCCCGCGCGGGCATGGCGCTTTTGATCTCGGCCAGATCCTGATCGATGTCGGCGGTCGCGGACAGCCGGTCCAGCTCGGCCTGGATGTCGCCGCGCGGGCCACCGGCCGCCGTCTCCAAGGCGCCGGAGGCGAGTAGTTCGTCGATCGCGCCGGCCCTGGCCTGCATCTGCTCGGTCCTGTCCTCGGCCCGCTGGATTGCCAGGCCGACGTCGCCCATCTCCTCGGAGACCCCCGCCAGCGCCTCGCCGATCTTCGTCTGCGCCTCCGCCGCGGTGTACGTCGCCTTCACGGTCTCCTTCCTGGTCCGGAACGCCTCGAGCTGGGCCGCCAGCCGCCGCGCCGCCAGCGTCAACCGGTCCTCCTCCGCTCGCAGCGACGCATGCTGCTCCCGCAGATCCTCCAACTGCGCGGCCACCCCGGCCCGGCGACCGAGGGCCTCCCTGGCCAGGTCGTCGCGGCCCGCGGCGACCGCTTGGCGGGCCTGTCCGGACAGCCGCTCGGCGGCCGCCCGTAGCTGTTCGACCTGGAGCTCCAGCCGCTTCCGGCTGGTAGCGACGTCCGCGACCCCGCGGCGGACCTGCGCCAGCAGCTCGAGCTGCCGAGCGTAGGAATAGTCGAGAACCTCACGCGGATCCTCGGCGCGGTCCAACATCCTGCTGGCCTTGGCCCGGAACACCAACGCCAGCCGCCTGCTCAGGCTCATCGACGCCTTCCCTCCCCCGATCCCGTCGGTCCCTCTCCGATCTCGCCGGTCAGCCGACGGTCAGCCAGCCCTGGTGAGATCCGTCGGGCCGGGCCGTTCACGCAACACGTCCAGGCGGCGGTGGTACTCCGCCTCATCGATCTCACCGCGGGCGTAACGCTCGGCGAGGATCCGCTCGGCCGACCGCTCRCCGGGCCGTTCGGTACCGGGCCGTTCCACTCCGGGCGGTTCGGCCGACGTACCCGGCCCGCCGCCGCGGCCCGCGCGCAGGAGAGCAACCAGTACCCCGATCACCAGCCCCCAGAAGACGACCATGCTGAACGACATCAGCAGCCAGCCGCCCCAGCCCCAGGTGTGCCCATCCCAGATCATCATCGTGATCTCCTTCGATCTCGATACCCTCGGCGGTTCGATATCATTGGCGGCCTGCCGCTCCTCGACCTTCGTTCCGAGGGGCGATGGAACGAGGGCCGTTCGTCCCGGACCTGGCCGACGACCGGCCTGTGCTGGGGGAATGCCCCTGGCGCCGCCGTCCACACGACCGGCGATGGTCTGACCCGTCCCGGGCGAACTGGGCCGCGGGGCACAGGCCGCGGGCAGAGGCGTACCGCGAGCGCCCCGGGTCCGGCGGCCACGATGGCCACATCGAGGGCGGCGAGCGCCGGGCGGATGCGTTCCTCGTACGTCGTGGCCGGGTTGTGCAACGGCAGATCCGGTGCCACCACCCGATGTCCCCGCGCCCGCAGTTGCGCTCCGAGGGGCTCCCAGCACGTGGCGTCGTGCCAGGCTCCGTGCAGCAGACAGAACAGAGCCACGACCCGTGGCTATCCAGCCGGTGGCTCGCGCGCGGGTCCCACGGTCCGCCTCACAACCCACGGTCCGCCTCACAACCCACGGTCGCCGCCTTTCTCGCGGCGTGCCGCACGCTTCCGGCAAACTACCGGACACGATGAGTCTGACCACGATCATTCCCCTTCTCACGACGGACCGGCTCGTCCTGCGGCCCATCCACAACGACGACGTCGCCGGCTACACCGAGATCTGGTCCGATCCCGAGTTCACCCGCTACTTCCACCGGCCGACCGACCCGGACGGCGTCTGGCATGCCCTGGCCGGCTGCATGGGCTGCTGGGTGCTGACCGGCGTAGGTCCGTGGTCGGTTGTCGAGAAGGCGAGCGGGCAGCTCGTCGGCCAGGCGGGGCTGTGGACCGAACCCGGCTGGCCGGGCATCGAGGCCGTCTGGTTCCTGCGCCGGGACCGCTGGGGGCGCGGCTATGCCACCGAGGCCGCCACCGCGGCACTGACCTGGGTGTTCGCCCAGCGCCCCGACCTCACCGAGGTCGTCTCGGTCATCGTCCCGGCCAACGCCGCGTCTGTCCGGGTCGCCGAACGCCTCGGCATGGCATACGTCCGCAGCGAGTTCCTCCACGACGAGGCCCATGCCGTCTACGCGGTCAGCCGGRCCGGCTGGGTCACCCCAACCACTCGACAGCAAGCTTACGGATAATCCGCGACGGACCTAGTCGTTAGGCTGCGGRCATGACCGCCATGGCACCCTCCCGCGCCGGACCAGACTTGTCGTTCCTGCTGGACCACGCCAGTCATGCCCTGCGGACCCGGATGGCGGCCGCGCTCGCCGAGATCGGTCTCACCGCACGCATGCACTGCGTGCTGGTGCATGCCCTGGAGGAGGAGCGCACCCAGATCCAGCTCGCCGAGATCGGCGACATGGACAAGACAACGATGGTGGTCACCGTGGACGCCTTGGAGAAGGCCGGCCTCGCCGAACGTCGGCCCTCCGCCAGGGACCGGCGGGCTCGGATCATCGCGGTCACCGAGGCGGGCGCGCGGATCGCCGCGCGGAGCCAGGAGATCGTCGATCGGGTCCATGAGGAGGCGTTGGCGGCGCTTCCCACCAAGGAGCGGGAGGTCTTCCTGCGGGCGATGAACCGCTTGATCGAGGGGCATCTGGCCGGACCAGCGAAGAGCCCTCAGCCGGTCCGGCGGGCCCGCCAGCGGGCTCAGTAGCCACGAGAGCCACGCCTTCCACCGCCGCCGCATCTTCCAGCTGATGATCGTTCAGGACGGCAGCGTCGTGACCGTGGCGACGCCGGCCATTCAGAGCGACCTGGGTTTCTCACGAGGGCAACTGCTCGGCAAGCGGCAAGGACGGCGACGAGAACAAGGGCAGCCGGGTCCCCAAGTAAACGCTTCCAGCTAGAGTTTTCCCCGATTGGGACGTAGCCACCGCGGCCGTCCACGCGGGCGCTGTAGTCGACGCCGTGGCCGGGAACCGGCTG